>NZ_QLTJ01000005.1:0-223751 GCF_003269145.1 Microvirgula sp. AG722
CCGGCGTCTATGCGCTGCGACTGTCGGCGGCCCGTGCCAGCGCGGTGGAGGGGGTGTTCGGGCTGCGGGTCCGGCATGAGGCGGTCGATGCGCGGCACGGCCGCGGCTGGCGGGTCGACGCCGAACTGCTGGGGCGGCCAGTGCTGTACCGGCAGGCCGCCGCCCGGCAGGCCCGCTTCGCCAGCCTGCCGGGTGGCGGGCGGTTCACCCTGCCGGCGGACCGGGCACGCTTTGGTTACGGCGGGCGGTTGAGTCTCGGCTTCCATGGCAGGGACAGCCGCCTCGATCTTGGCGCCCATATCGGTCGGGATGCGGTCAGCGGCGACCATGGTGTGACCGCGCGTTATCAGCGGGTGTTCTGAAAACGGGGGGGACGCCAGCCCGGTGTGGCGGGCATGTTACGATGCGAGCTGCATTTCCCTGACTTTGCCCTTATGGCCCGACTGTTCTGCCGACTGCACCCCGCGACGCGTTTCCTGCTGTGGCTCGCGGTAGCCCTGCTGTTGCCGGCCCTGCCGCTGGCAGGGCTGGGTGCGCTGGCGGCGCTTGGCGTCGCCATCCTGCTGGCCCTGTCGCCGACCGTGCTGGCTTCGACGCTGCGGCGTACCCGCTTGCTGCTGCTGACCCTGATGGTGGCGTTCGCCTGGACCGTGCCCGGCGACCCGGTGCTGGGCATGAGCTGGTCGCCGACCTGGCAGGGTCTGGAAGTTGGCGGCGAGCATGCGCTGCGACTGCTGGTGCTGGTCTGCCTGATTCGCGTGGTGTTGTTCCTGACGCCGGATACGGCGCAACTGGCCGGTCTGTACACGCTGATGATTCCGCTGCGCCGGCTGCGGCTGGATCCGGAGCGGATGGCGACGCTGCTGTGGCTGGCGCTGGATGAGGCCCGGCAGTGGCTGGACCGGCGGCGGGTTGCGCTGGCCGATGTCTGGGCGGCACTGGCGGCCGATGCGCCGGTGCCGGCCGATGCGTGTGGAATGACGCTACAATGTCCGCGTTTTCAACCTGTGGACGGTGTGGTTCTGGCGCTTGCCGCGCTCGGGGTCATGCTGGTATGGATCGCATGAGGATTGCCCTCGGGCTCGAATACGACGGACGTCATTTCTGCGGCTGGCAGACCCAGCCGGACGGGCGGACCGTGCAGGATGCACTGGAGGCGGCGCTGACGGAGATCGCCAGCCATCCGGTCAAGGTGCTGGCCGCCGGCCGGACCGATGCCGGCGTGCACGCGGCCGAACAGGTAGTGCATTTCGACACGCAGGCGAGCCGTCCGGCCACAGCCTGGGTGCGCGGCGTGAACCGTTTCCTGCCGCCCGGCGTCGCCGTGCTGTGGGCGCATGAGGTCAGCGACGACTTCCATGCCCGTTTCTCGGCGTCTGCCCGCTCGTACAGCTATTACCTGCTCAATCACCCGGTACGCCCGGGACTGGCAGCCGGCCGGGCCGGCTGGTTCCACTCGCCGCTCGATGTCGACGCCATGCGCGATGCCGCGCAACGCCTGCTCGGCACGCATGATTTTTCCAGCTTTCGCGCGGCCGAATGCCAGGCGCGCACGCCGGTCAAGTCGCTGGCCCGCTTCGATATCCATCAGCATGGCGACCTGATCCGTTTCGATCTCAATGCCGATGCGTTCCTGCACCACATGGTGCGCAATCTGGTCGGGGCGCTGGTCTATGTCGGCAAGGGGGCTTACCCGCCGGCGTGGATCGAGGCGCTGCTGGCCGAGCGTGACCGTCGCCGCGCGCCGCCGACCTTCATGCCGGACGGGCTGTACCTGACCGGCGTGACCTATCCACCGCATTTCGGGCTGCCGCAGACCGGCGGCCGGATCTTTTTCTGAAAGTCGCCATGATCGAGACGCCCCGCATCAAGGTGTGCGGCCTGACCCGGGAGCAGGATGCCCATGACTGCGCGCGGCTCGGCGTCGATGCCATCGGCCTGGTGTTCTACCCGGACAGCCCGCGGCATGTGACACTGGAGCAGGCCCGGGCCGTGGTTGCGGCGCTGCCGCCGTTCGTCAGCGTGGTCGCGCTGTTCGTCGACCCGGCGCCGGCGCAGGTTGAAGCGGTGCTGGCCGCCGTGCCGGTGGACATGCTGCAGTTTCATGGTGACGAATCGCCGGACTTCTGCCGCGCGTTTCAGCGTCCGTACCTGAAAGCGGTACGCGTGCGGCCGGGGCTCGATTTGCTAGACTATGCCGGCCGCCATGCCGGCGCCCGCGGTCTGCTGTGCGACGCTTTTGTCCCCGGCCAGGCCGGCGGCACCGGCGCGACCTTCGACTGGCGTCTGCTGCCGCCAGCGCTGCCATTGCCACTGATCCTGTCCGGTGGACTGGACCCGGAAAACGTGACCGACGCCATCCGCCGTGTGCGGCCGGCGGCGGTCGATGTCTCGAGCGGCGTCGAAGCCGCCAAGGGAATCAAGGACGCCGCGAAAATCGCGGCATTCATCTCAGGAGTTCACGATGCATCCGTATGACATGCCCGATGCCCAGGGCCACTTCGGCCGGCACGGAGGGGTATTCGTCGCCGAGACGCTGATGTCCGCGCTCGACGAACTCAAGGCAGAGTACGAAAAGGCCAGGAACGATCCCGCGTTCATGGAAGAGTACCGCTACGAGCTGAAGCACTACGTCGGCCGGCCGAGTCCGATCTACTTTGCCAGCCGCCTGTCCGAGGCTGCCGGCGGCGCGCGGATCTTCCTCAAGCGCGAGGATCTGAACCATACCGGCGCGCACAAGGTCAACAACACCATCGGCCAGGCGCTGCTGGCCCGGCGCATGGGCAAGAAGCGGGTGATCGCCGAGACCGGTGCCGGCCAGCATGGCGTTGCCTCGGCGACGGTGGCGGCACGCTACGGCATGGAGTGCGTGGTCTACATGGGCGCCGAGGATGTCAAGCGCCAGGCGCCGAACGTGTTCCGCATGAAGCTGCTCGGCGCCACCGTGGTGCCGGTCGAATCCGGCTCGCGGACGCTGAAGGACGCGATGAACGAGGCGATGCGCGACTGGGTTGCCAATATCGACAGCACCTATTACATCATCGGCACCTGCGCCGGCCCGCACCCGTACCCGATGCTGGTGCGCGATTTCCAGAAGGTGATCGGCGAGGAAGCCCGGATCCAGATGCCGCAGATGACCGGCGGGCAGCCGGATGCGGTGGTGGCCTGCGTCGGTGGCGGCTCGAACGCGATCGGGCTGTTCTACCCGTATATCGACGAACCGGGCGTGCGCATCATCGGTGTCGAGGCGGCTGGCGACGGCATCGCCACCGGCCGGCATGCCGCGCCGCTGACGGCCAATGCGCCGGTTGGCGTGCTGCACGGCAACCGCACCTACCTGATGCAGGACGAGAATGGCCAGATCGCCGAGACCCACTCGGTGTCGGCCGGCCTCGACTATCCCGGCGTCGGCCCGGAGCATGCGTACCTGAAGGATATCGGCCGTGCCGAGTATGTTGCCGTATCCGATGACGAGGCGCTGGAAGCGTTCCATGCGCTGTGCCGGCTGGAAGGCATCATTCCGGCACTGGAGTCGAGCCATGCCGTCGCCTACGCGATGAAGCTTGCCGCCGGCATGAGCGCGGAGCAGAGCATCCTGGTGTCGCTGTCCGGTCGTGGCGACAAGGACATCAATACCGTGGCGGGTCTCGCCGGCATCGAATTGTGAGCACAGCTATGAATCGTATCGACACCCGGCTGGCCGCCGTGGCCCGCGATGGCAAGAAGGCCCTGATTCCGTTCATTACCGCCGGTGACCCGACCCCGTCGGCCACCGTCGGCCTGATGCATGCGCTGGTGCGCGGCGGCGCCGATGTCATCGAACTCGGCATCCCGTTTTCCGACCCGATGGCCGATGGCCCGGTGATCCAGCTCGCCAGCGAGAGGGCGCTGGCGCATGGCGTCAGCCTGCGCACCGTACTTGGCCTGGTCGCGGATTTCCGTCGCGACGACAGCACCACGCCGGTCGTGCTGATGGGCTACCTGAACCCGATCGAGGCAATGGGCTACGAGGCCTTCGCCACGGCGGCCGCGGCCGCTGGTGTCGATGGCGTGCTGACCGTCGACTGCCCGCCGGAAGAAAGCGCCGAATACGCCGGGGTGCTGAAGGCCGCCGGTCTGGCGACGGTGTTCCTGATTGCGCCGACCACGCCGCTGAACCGGGTCGAGGCCGTCGGGGCGCTGGCCAGCGGCTATGTGTACTACGTGTCGCTGAAGGGCGTGACCGGTGCTGCCACGCTGGACCCGGCCGAGGTGTCGGCCCGCGTCACGGCGCTGAGACAGTACATCAAGCTGCCGATCGGGGTCGGGTTCGGCATTCGCGATGGCGAAACGGCGCGCCGCATCGGCGCGGTGGCCGACGCGGTGGTGATCGGTTCGCGGCTGGTGCAGGAGATCGAGGCCGCCGGCCCGGCTGCTGCGCCCGCCCGGCTGGAAGCGCTGCTGCGCGAGATCCGTACCGCGCTGGACGCCTGATCCGGCGATCGATGTCTGACAATTTTGCGCCCGCGAGGTAAACTCGCGGGTTTGCTGCATTCCACGGAGTTGCCATGAGCTGGTTGAACAAGCTCCTGCCGCCGAAGATCAAGAAGGACAACAAGCGACCGTCGGGCGTGCCCGAAGGGTTGTGGGCCAAATGCGTTGCCTGCGAGGCGGTGCTGTACCACACGGACCTGGAGAACAATCTCCATGTATGTCCGAAGTGTGGGCACCATCACCCGCTGAATGCGCGTGCGCGGCTGGATGTCCTGCTTGATGCCGAAGGGCGGGCCGAGATTGGTGCGGAAGTCCGCCCGGTCGACATCCTGAAATTCAAGGACAGCAAGAAATACCCGGACCGGCTGGTTGCCGCCCACGAGCAGACCGGCGAAGACGACGCCATGGTGGTCATGCAGGGCGCGATCCTCAGCCTGCCGGTGGTCGTGGCCGCCTTCGAGTTCAAGTTTATCGGTGGCTCGATGGGGTCGGTGGTCGGCGAGCGCTTCGTGCGCGGCGTGCGTGCCGCCGTCGAGGCCGACTGCCCGTTCATATGCGTGGCGGCCTCCGGTGGCGCGCGGATGCAGGAAGGCCTGAGTTCGCTGATGCAGATGGCCAAGACCAGTGCTGCGCTGCAACTGCTGACCGACCGCAAGCTGCCGTTCATCTCCATTCTGACCGACCCGACCATGGGCGGCGTCTCGGCCAGCTTCGCCTTCCTCGGCGACGTGGTGATTGGCGAACCGGGTGCGCTGATCGGCTTTGCCGGTCCGCGGGTTATCGAACAGACCGTACGCGAAACGCTGCCGGAAGGCTTCCAGCGTGCCGAGTTCCTGCTGGAGAAGGGCGCGCTCGACCAGATCATCGACCGGCGCGAGATGCGCGAGAAGGTGGCCGGCATGCTGACGCTGCTGATGCGGCAACCCGCCGCCGTCTGAGTCCGCGCCCGTCCGCCGACGGCCCGTCGTCCCCTCCGTTTGCCCGGGAGGGGCGGCGGGCCGTCTGTTTTTACCCGACCGGGTGCGGTGCCACACTGTCGGGGGCGCTGCGCCCCAGCTCCTCTGCCACCGCATCGAGAAAGACCCGGACCTTGGCCGGCATCAGCCGCCGGCCCGGCAGCAGCGCATACACGCGCAGCGGCAACGGCGGGTAATCGGGCAGGAGGGGGACAATTTCGCCGCGTTTCACCGCCTCGCTGCAGTAACTGTCCGACAGCAGGCCGATGCCGAGACCGGCGATCACGCCCTGCAGCAGCAGGCTGACGTTGTAGGCGCGCAGCCGGCCGCGAGGCTGGATGGTGACAATCTGGCCATCCGGCGCGCACAGCTGCCACTCCGGCTCGGCCGGGCTCATCAGACAGGGCAGGGTTGCCAGCTCGCCCGGGTGGACCAGCGTCTCCAGCCGCAACTGGTCGCGCAGGGCCGGCGAAGCGTACAGCCGGCGTGGCACGTCGTAGATGCGCCGTGCAATCTGGCCGGAATCGGGCAGTGGCGCCGCCTGCAGCCGGAACACGATATCGAAATCCTCGGCTCGCGGATCATGATGACGCGAAGTCAGCTCGACCTGGGCTTCCAGCGCCGGATGCTGCGCCAGCACCCGGTTGACGACAGTACCCAGCCGCAGAATGCCGAGTTCATACGGTGAGGCGATCTTCAGCAGCCCCCGCGGTGCTTCGTTGTGGGCCATCGACAGCTCGAGCACGTTTTCCAGCCGCTGCAGCAGCGGGGCACTTTGTGTCCACAGCTGTTCACCCGCTTCGGTCAGGCGCAGATGCCGGGTGCTGCGCTCGAACAGGCGGTTGCCCAGCGCGGCCTCCAGCCGTGTCACGGCGCGGCTGACACTGGATTTCGGCATGCCCAGCCGGCCGGCCGCAGCGGTAAAGCTGGCCGCTTCGGCCACGGCGACAAACAGGTTCAGGTCGTCAAGACAGTTCATTGTTCCAATATAGCAACAATCTAACTCGTTTTTCCCGATTATTGTCGCGAAAATATCTCTTATGCTGGCCTCTCCCAAGAGATTGCCTGCATGCCCAGATATCGTTTCCTGCACCGTCGGCGCTACATCGGTCTGCTGGCCGGCCTGATCACCTGTGTGGATTTCATGTCCACCGCCAGCGTGGTGACCGCCAGCGCCCATATCCGGGGTGGCCTGCATGCCGCGCCCGAAGATTTCCTGTGGTTGCTGAGTGCCTATGCCGCATCCGGCACTACCATGATCCTGCTGCTGGAACGCTTTACCCGGCTCATGCGCTTCCGCACCCTGTTGACGGGCTGTCTGGCGGTGTTCATCGCCGGCGCGCTGCTGTCGTCCGTGAGTACCTCGTTCGGCATGCTGGTGCTGGCGCGGGTCATTCAGGGCATCGGTGGCGGACCGCTGTTCAGCGGCTCGCGCATCATGCTGCAGCAGGTTCTGCGGCCCGAGCAGCGGGGCAGGCAGCTGCGACTCTTCATGCTCGGTCTGTTCGGCTGCATGGCGCTGGTGCCGTGGCTGACCGGCGTGCTGGTGCAGGCCTGCAACTGGCAGGCGGTGTTCGTCATGCAGGCGACCTTCGGCACGCTGGTCCTGCTGCTGTGCTGGCGCCTGCTGCCGAAGGAAGCACACCTGCCGCGTGCCGCCGGCAATATCGACTGGCTGGCCCTGCTGGCGCTGAGCCTGGGCGTACTGTTGCTGCTGCACACGGTCCAGGACTACCGCTATACCCGGCTGTCACCGACCCTGGTGCTGACCGGTTCGGCCGCGCTGCTGCTGCTGATCTATGTCGGCCGGCACCTGCTGGTGCATGACGACCCGTGGCTGCACGTCAGGCGGGTGGTCAGCCGCCGCTACCTGGCCGGGCTCGGCTTCTACGCGTTCTACTATCTGCTGAATGGCGCCATTTCCTTCCTGGCGCCGCAGTACCTGCAGGCCGGAGAAGGATTCAATATCGCCACGACCGGGTTGATCCTCAGTACCAGCGGGGTGTGCACGGCGCTGGCACTGCCGGTCTACTACCGCCTGGCACCATGGATGACGGACCGGCGCAAGGTCATTGCCGCCGGTTTTGCGCTGTGCGCGCTGACGCTGGTCTGGCTGTCGGCCTCGGCGACCGGCGCAACGCCGGCCGATGCGCTGTTTCCCGTGTTTGCCCTGAAGGGCCTGTTTCCGCTGCTGACGGTGATCCAGGTCGCCGGGCTGACCTTTCGTGAAATCCCGCATCAGGATTTCATCCACGCCTACGCGTTCAAGAATGTCATGCGCCAGATTGCGATCACGGTCGGTTCCGGCATCGGCAATCTGTTCTGGCTGGATGCGCTGGCCAGCAACCACACTTCACTGGTGGCGAAGCTGGACGGTTTCAATCCGCTGATGGTCGAGGGGGGATACGTCGATTCGGCCGCCAGCCTGGCCGGGCTGGCCGGCATGGTGGAACGGCAGGCGGTACTGCTCAGCGCCGACCAGGTATTCATCTGGCTGGCGCTGCTGTGCGGGGTCGGGCTGGTGGCGGTGCTGTGGCAGAAGACGCTGCGTTAGCCTAGCGGTTGCCGGACGTCGGCGCTGCGCTGACCTGCTGGGTCTGCTTCAGCATCGACAGCGCGGTACCGACCATGCCGGCCACATCGGCTGCATTGGCCGGCAGCAGCATGGTGTTGCTGGTCTTGGCCAGCTTGCCGAATGCTTCGATGTACTGCTCGGCGACCTTCAGGTTCACGGCATCATTGCCGCCCTGTTTCTGGATGGCGGCGGCAACCAGACTGATGGCCTGGGCATTGGCATCGGCGACCAGACGCAGTGCAGCGGCTTCGCCCTCGGCGCGATTGATGGCTGCCTGCTTTTCGCCGGTCGACTGGTTGATCAGCGACTGCTGCTCGCCCTCGGATTTCTTGATCGCAGCTTCGCGCTGACCGGTAGCGATATTGATCTGCTCGATCTTCAGGCCTTCACTCTGGGCGATGCGGGCGCGCTTTTCGCGCTCGGCGGTGATCTGCTGCTGCATCGAGTGCAGGATCTCCTGCGGCGGCACCAGATCCTTGATCTCGTAGCGCAGGACCTTGACGCCCCAGGTGAACGCGGCTTCGTCGAGAGCGGCGACCACGGCGCGGTTGATCTCGTCGCGCTCCTCGAAGGTCTTGTCCAGCTCCATGCGGCCGATTACCGAACGCAGTGTGGTCTGGGCGAGCTGGGTAATGGCGATGATGTAATTGCTGGAACCGTATGACGCACGGTGCGGGTCGGTCACCTGGAAGTACAGAATGCCGTCGACGGTCAGCTGGGTATTGTCGCGGGTAATGCAGACCTGGCTCGGGACATCGAGCGGGACTTCCTTCAGGCTGTGGCGATAGGCGAGGCGGTCGACGAACGGAATGATCAGGTTCAGGCCCGGCGACAGCGTGGCGTGATAGCGGCCGAGCCGCTCGATGACGAAGGCGCTTTGCTGCGGCACGATGCGGATGCCGCGGGAAACGAAAATGA
Organism: Microvirgula sp. AG722; assembly: GCF_003269145.1. Classification (NCBI taxonomy): domain Bacteria; kingdom Pseudomonadati; phylum Pseudomonadota; class Betaproteobacteria; order Neisseriales; family Aquaspirillaceae; genus Microvirgula; species Microvirgula sp. AG722. The sequence continues at coordinate 8,923 of NZ_QLTJ01000005.1, forward strand.
TGACCAGAACCAGAAAAACGATGGCGGCTTCCATTACCGTCCTTTCTTACGCATTGTCTGCGGTGATTTCGAGGGTATTGCCGTCGAGGCGGGCGACCACGTAGCGTTCGTCCGGATGGCGCGGGCCGATCAGTTCGGCCTCCCATTCCGCGCCGCGGTAGCGGACGCGACACTGGGTCGGGCCGGTCCAGGCCAACAGCTGGACCGGGGCGCCGGCATCGAGGGACATCGGGGGAGAGGATGGGCGCAGACTGCGGCGTTTGCGCCACAGCAGGCTCCAGCCGTGCGGCCTGGACCGCCGCATCAAGGCCGAGAAAGGCCAGCAGGGCGGCGACCGCCAGGCCGACGGCAAGCACCAGCAGAAAGAAACTGCCGGAGAAGAGTTCCATCGCCAGCGCCAACAGCGCGACGACCAGCCACTGCATCCAGGTATCCATGCCTGAAGGATAACACGTGGTCCGCCGGACGCCGCCTGCGGGCGGCAGGCCCCTTATCCCGGCTGACCGTCGGCGCGGCGTTTCAGGTAGATCGGAACCACTTTCCAGGCCCACACGGCCAGTACCAGCAGCCAGCCGATCGCCGCCGCCATCTGCAGCGGGCCGCGTGCCGCCGGCAGGAAATCGGACAGCACGCGGGAAAGGGCGACCAGGTGCATGCCGAGATAGACCAGGATCAGCACCCGGCCGACCTGAAGCGGGCGACCGCTGTGGCCCAGCGTGACGCGGGTGGCGAAGCCCAGCAGCATGGTGGCGAAGAAGCCGGCGGTCATCGCGTGCAGCGGCGCATACCCGCCGACCCAGATGCCGGCCAGCGCCAGCCCGGACTGCAGTGCATACAGGCTGAAGGCGATGGCGCACCAGAGAAAGGCCGCGTGCAGCATGCCGAGCAGTGGCACGCGGAAGGTGCGCCAGACCTGCCAGCGCCAGCATACGTACCACTGCAGCAGCGCGGCGGCGACATCGACCGGGAACGACGTGACGCCGGTCAGCTCGGTCAGTCCGTGCAGCGCACTGCCGGCCAGCATGGCGAACAGCAACCAGCGTGGCCGCCAGACCGTGTAGGGCTGCAGCACATTGCCGGTAAAGAACGGCACCATCCGGTGACAGACGGTCAGGAACACCGGCAGCAGGAACCCCCACAGCGCCAGGCTGCGGGTGGCAAGCCACAGGCGCGCATCACCGGCCGCGATCCAGGCCAGCCCGCACAGCAGGCCGATCACGCCGAGCACGAATGCGCACAGCACCATCCAGGCATGCAGCCGGTCCGGCGCGCGACTGGCGCGAATCCGGTCGAACCAGATCAGGGTCAGGCCGGCAAAACCCAGGGTATACAGCGCCATCCCGGCCAGTACGACCGGTGCGGACAGCCGGGTGCCGGCCAGCACGGTCAGCAGACCGGCCGCCATCAGCGCGACCACGGCCAGCCAGCGCGGCGGCCGCGGCGGCGGTACCGCCAGCCATTTGGGGCCCGCGGTCAGGATGAAGCCGGACATGAAGAACGGAAAGATCCCATACAGCATCAGCCAGCCGTGCGCCTGGCTCGGTACCACGCTCAGCGCCGGCGGCGCGGCCGAAAAGTGGACCATCCACCACCAGGCCATCGTGGCGATGGCTGCGAGCGCGCCGCAGAGGAACAGGGAACGGTGGGGGGCGGAGAACAGGGCCATGACGGATACCGGATTGAAGGTGGGAAAGTGTCGGTTGCCGGTGGATTGTGCGTCATTGACGTGGATCAAGGCCATCGGCAAGCTGTCCCCATGGCCGACGGGGGGCACCGGCTTCTCCGGTATGGGCCAGCGGGCGGGAAACCGACACTTTTTTCCAGTCCTTCCGCCCGCGGGGCGGGGGGCATGCACCGTGGCCCGACACACAGTGTCACGGTCCCGCCGGGGCAGCGTCCTTGAGACGCATCAAGGTAATCCTTCCCGGCTGTCCATAGTCAGGTAGAAGGATTCCTCAACCGGGCCGGAAAGCGGCACAATCGCGGCTGATCGGTTTGTCATGGAGTCCGGAATGTCACAGTTAGATTTGCGCGGCTGCCTGCGTCACCACCCGTTGTTCGGGGCGCTGTCAGAAACCGATATCGGTGGTCTGCTGCCGCACGTGCATGAACTGCGCTATCCGCGTGGCCAGGTGCTGTTCCAGCGAGGCGACGTCTGTGACGGCGTCCATCTGCTGATCACCGGGATGGTCAAATTGTCGGTCACGGCACCGCAGGGCAACGAGAAGATCGTCGAACTGATCCGGCCCGGGCAGAGCTTCGGCGAGGCGGTCATGTTCCTCGATCGCAGCTATCCGGTCATGGCCCAGGCGCTGGAGGATTCCTTCCTGCTGATGGTGGAGAAGCGCGCTATCGTCGGTGCCATCGAGGCCGACCCGCGTTTTGCCCGCTCGATGCTGGCCGGGCTGTCGACCCGGCTGCACGGGCTGATTCGCGATGTGGAGTCGTATTCGATGCAGAATGCGGTTCAGCGCGTGATCGCCTTCCTGCTGCAATGCGTGGCCGACGAGGATACCCAGGGCTATTGCGTGGTGCTGCCGGTCAACAAGAACCTGATCGCGTCGCGGCTGAACCTGACCCCGGAAACCTTGTCACGCACGCTGCACCAGCTGGTCACCCAGCAACTGATCAGCGTCAACGGGCGCGAAATCGAAATTCTCGACAGCGAGCGGCTGAGTCAGCTGCTGCAACCGGCATAATCCATGTCATCCGGTAGAAATTATGCTTCATGAGTTAGGGCGCGGCATGAAGTTGCGATTACAATCGCGGGTCTAAAATGACCTACCGGATCTTTTCCCCTTGCCTCGTCCCCGCCGTCGCCGTCTTCGCTCGCCCGGTCTGATCGGGGAGTCGGCCGCCTTCTCCAGCATTGTTCCGCTGCTGGCCCTGCTGTTCGGCGTATTGCTGTGCGGTTTCCAGGCCATCGAGCTCTACCAGTCTCGGCATGATGAAGTCAGCCGGGCGGAAGCCAGTGCCGGCAATCTGCGCCGTCTGCTCGAATCGCGCCTGGTCGGCATGTTCCGGGAAGTGGAACTGGTGCTGATCGCCGTCGAGGGCGGGGTCAATACGCGCTGGGTCGAGCACTTGTCGGCCCGGGACCCGGCCGACCGGGCCAGGCTGGAACAGGTGCTGCGCTATTACAGCGGCCGTCTGCCGCAGGCCGGTCAGGTCGGCGTGGTCAGCCCGGATGGACGGCTGCTGGCGCTCGACCATTACGGCAAGGCCTGGACGGCGGACGTGTCCGACCGCGACTACCTGCGCATCATGCGCGATGACCCGTCGATCAAGGTGTATTACTCGCGGCCCATGTACAGCCGGATCGACAAGCGGCATGTCGTGACCATCGTCCGCCGGATCCATACTGCCGACGGCCACTTTGCCGGTCTGCTGCTCAGCGATGTCGGCATCAGCTATATCGAGGACATGCTGTCGGGCACCGATTACGGCCCGCATGGTGTCGTGGCGCTGCGCGACACGGCGCTGGATGTTGTGGCCCGTTATCCGGCTGCGCGGGTCCCGGGGACGCCGGGCAACCATCCGATGGCCGAGCAGATGGCTACCGGTCAGCCCGGCGGGGTGGTCCGCTTCCGCTCGATCAATGATGGCGAAATGCGCCTGTACAGCTGGGGCTGGCTGCCGGGCATGCCCTATGTGCTGGCGGTCGGCCTGTCCGAACGCGACTATCTGACCGACTGGCATGGACGCATCCTGGTGGCCGGTGCCGCCGGGGCGATCCTGGCCGTACTCGGTTCGGGGATTTTCCTGCTGTACCGCCGCGACCGCCGCCGGCATGCGGCCCTGCTCGAGCACCAGAAGCGGCTGCGCGCCAGCGAGGCCCGCTTCCGCCGCCTGGTCAATGCGATGCCGACACCGGTTATCGTCACCCGGCCGGACGCGCGCCGGGTGCTGTTCGCCAACCCGCCATCGGCGGAACTGCTGGCCCCCGGTGATGACGATCCGGATCAGCGCCAGTTGCGGCTGGATGAGGTCGAGCGGGTCTGGCTGGTGGAGAAGGTCGACGAGGCCGGCGATGTGTCCGGCCGGGAAATGCCGCTGGTGCGACCTGACGGCGAGGCCATGTGGGTACTGGTCTCGGCCAGCGCGATCCTGTTCGACGACGGGCCGGCGCTGCTGATCGGCATCAACGACATTACGGCCCGGCGGGCGCTGGAAGAGCGCCTGCAGGTGCTGGCGACCACCGATACGCTGACCGGCATCGCCAATCGCGGCAGCCTGCTGGAGCGTGGCGAGGGCCTGCTGCAGCTGGCCATGCGCCATCAGCGGCCATTGTCGGTGCTGATGCTCGACATCGATCATTTCAAGCGCATCAATGACAGCCATGGGCACCATATCGGCGACGAGGCCATCCGGGCCACGGTGCGCTGCTGCATCGACACCCTGCGGGCCAGCGACGTGCCGGGGCGGCTTGGCGGCGAGGAATTTGCCATCGTCATGCCGGAAACCGGCCTGACCGATGCGGTGCTGGTGGCCGAACGGCTGCGCGTCGCCATCGGCAAGCAGGCGATCTTGCTGGATGGCATTGCGCCGTTGCACCTGACGGTCAGCATCGGCGTGGCCAGCCATGACCCCGCCCGGCCGGAAACCTTTGCCGCCATGCTGATCCGCGCCGACCTGGCGCTGTATGCGGCCAAGAACAACGGCCGCGACCGGGTCGAAGTCGCCGACTGACGGCCGCCGGCATCAACGGCAAACGGCGGCGAGCCCACCGGGTCGCCGCCGTTTCAGACTGTCCATGTCCCCTGTCCACGCAGAACGGCCGCGCGAAACGGGGTTTCCCTGCGGCGGCGCCGGGTCCGGTGCTGCCTGTTACTGCTTTGCGTCTTCCGGCGGCGCTTCGTGCGACTTGCGGATGAAGTAAACGATACAGGTGCAGACGATGCCCAGCGTGATGAGGATGACGAGCAGGCTCAGGATGCCGACATCGGACGAAAAGAGATCAAGCATGAGTTCCATGGCGGAAGCGCTCCTGTGGATGTCCCCGTCGGGGTGACCGGGCTTTGATAGCTATTGTCTGACGAAGTCGGGTAATGACAATTGATTGACGTCAAACCCGGTGGTCTTCCTCCTGTCGTGGTGACAACCCGGCCGACATGCCCGCCATCCCGGAAACCCCTGCACAAAATATCTTAAACACCCCGCGGCGGCGGGTGAGCGGCGTTGCGCCCATGTGGCTGACTATGGACCGTTTTTCTGCTGGGCGAACAAGCGCTTACCTGCTGCTGGTGTTCAATATTTTGACCGTTCGCCTTGACACGGAAAATTAATTCCGCATCGCAAAAACATTGTTGTTAGAATTCGCGCCTTTCCGAACGTCCCCGCAACAAAAGAGTCGCGGCTCCAACGCGATTCTGGGAGGACACGGGGTGTAGCCCGCCCCGTGTTCCCGACAGGCGGCGCCATCCCGCTTGAAGACTCTCTAGGCGCTATTCGGCCCAAAGCCGTGAAACGGAGGACGGGTTTTTTAATCTGGCGTGCATCACCTGAGCACTCGTGCGCCGTGCGTTAAAGGACAACGTTTCATGGCTTGGACTGTCAATGACAGCCGGAATCTCTACGGGATCCGGCACTGGGGAAGTCACTTCTACGACGTGGGGGACAACGGCAGTGTCGTCGTGCGCCCGCACGGCAAGGATGGCCACCCGATCGATCTGCACAAACTGGTTGGCGAATTGCGCGCCAGCGGCCTGCAACTGCCGCTGCTGGTCCGTTTCCCCGACATTCTGGAGCAGCGTGCCCGCCGCATCATCGACGGCTTCGACCAGGCCCGAAAGGACTGGGAATATCCGGCAGGCTACACGCTGCTGTACCCGATCAAGGTCAACCAGCAGGAAGCGGTGATCAAGGCGATCATCGCCGACGAAACGCTGCCGATCGGCCTCGAAGCAGGCTCCAAGCCCGAGCTGATGGCCGTGCTGGCGCTCGCGCATCCGGGCGGCAAGATCACCTGCAATGGCTACAAGGACCGCGAGTTCGTGCGCCTGGCGCTGATCGGGCAGAAACTCGGCCACGAAGTTTTCATCGTGATCGAGAAGGAAATCGAGGTCCAGTATGTGATCGAGGAAGCGCAGAAGCTCGGCGTGGTGCCGAATGTCGGCCTGCGCGTGCGCCTGTCGCAGGGCACCGGCCAGTGGGCCGATACCGGCGGCGACAAGGCCAAGTTCGGCCTGTCCGCCGCACAGCTGCTGACGGTGGCCGACCGCTTTATCGCTGCCGGCCTGAAGGATTCGGTGCGGCTGCTGCACTTCCACATGGGTTCGCAGATTGCGAACATCGCCGACTACCGCCAGGGCTTCCGCGAAGCGCTGCGCTACCTCGGCGAACTGGCGCGCCTCGGCCTGCCGCTCGATCACATGGACGTCGGCGGCGGTCTGGGCGTCGACTATGACGGCACCCACTCGCGCAATGCCAGTTCGGTCAACTACACCATCGGCGAATACGCCGAGACCATTGTGTCGATGACCAAGAACTTCTGCGAAGAGCAGGGCATCCGCTGCCCGCACCTGATGAGCGAGTCCGGCCGTGCGCTGACCGCCCATCACGCGGTGCTGGTGATGAACGTGACCGACGTCGAGCGCCGCAACGACGACATGCCGGACATCAAGTCGCTGGCCGATATCGAAGAGCTGCCGACCGCACTGGAAAAACTGTACGAACTGGCCTCCAGCGAAGACATCCTGACCATGACGGAAACCTATTTCCGTGCCGGCCAGTATGTGTCGACCGTGGCTGACATGTATGTCGAAGGCGTGGCCGGTCTGCGCGAGAAGGCATTTGCCGAACAGTGCTACGCCGCGCTGGGCCGCCGGATCTATCGTGACCTGAACACGCTGCAGCGTGCGCACCGCCCGGTGTTCGACGAACTGAGCGAGAAGCTGGCCGACAAGTACTTCTGCAATTTCTCGGTGTTCCAGTCGCTGCCGGATACCTGGGCCATCGGCCAGTTGCTGCCGATCGCGCCGATCCACCGCCTGACCGAACAGCCGACCCGTCGCGCCGTGCTGCAGGATCTGACCTGCGACTCCGACGGCAAGGTCACGCAGTATGTCGACCAGCAGTCGATCGAATCGACCATGCCGGTGCATGAAGTGAAGGCGGGCGACGACTACCTGCTGGGCGTGTTCCTGGTCGGTGCCTACCAGGAGATTCTCGGCGACATGCACAACCTGTTCGGTGATACCGACAGCGTGAACGTCTATGCCGATGACGCCGGCCGCATCAACTGGGGCGGGATTGAGGAGCACGACACCATCGAGGACATGCTGCGTTACGTCCACCTGTCGCCGGACGAGCTGATGCGCCGCTACCACGACAAGCTGGCCGGTGCGCCGCTCAGCGATGCCGAGCGCGGCGAGTACCTTGGCGCCTTCCGCCACGGGCTGACCCAGTCGTCGTACCTGATGGTGTGACAGGACGCCTGACCGGCCGTTGCGGCCGGACATGACAGCGGCGCCGGGGGAAACCCTGGCGCCGTTTTTCATTGCCGGACAGAATCTCCGGCAGCAGAAGCAGGGGAAAAAAAGGCGGCGGGGTACGATACCCCGTCGCCTTTTTCCTGCTTTGCCGGCGGCTTACAGCCTGGTGGCGACCCAGCCCTGCACGCTGGCCAGTGCGCCGGCCAGCTTGCCCGGTTCGGTGCCGCCGGCCATGGCCGTATCCGGCTTGCCGCCCCCCTTGCCGCCGACCTGGGCGGCAACGTGGTTGACCAGTTCGCCGGCCTTGACCTTGCCGGTCAGGTTGGCGGTCACGCCGGCGGCCAGCTGCACCTTGCCGTCGCTGTGGCTGCCAAGCACGATGATGGCGCTGCCGAGCTTGTCCTTCAGTGTCTGCAGCGTGTCGCGCAGCGTGGCGACATCGGCGCCGTCGAGTTCGACTGCCAGCACCTTGACGCCGGCCACGTCGACCGCACCGGCCGCCAGTTCGTCACCGGCGCTGGCCGCCAGCTTGCCCTTCAGCCGGCCGACTTCCTTCTCCAGCGTGCGGACATGGTCCTGCAGGCCGGCGATCTTGCTGACCACTTCCTCATGGCTTTGTGCCTTCAGCGCGGCGCTGGCCTGTTGCACCAGTGCGTCCTGCGCCTGGATGTAGCGCAGCGCACCTTCGCCGGTGAAGGCCTCGATGCGGCGGATGCCGGCGGCGACGCCGGATTCGGCCACGATCTTGAACAGGCCGATATCGCCGGTGCGCTTGACGTGGGTACCGCCGCACAGCTCGGTCGAGAAGTCGCCCATTTTCAGTACCCGGACCACATCGCCGTACTTCTCGCCAAACAGTGCCATGGCACCGGTCTTCAGCGCTTCGTCGTGCGGCATCAGCGTCGCGGTCACTTCGTAGTTGGCCGCGATGACATGATTGACCACGCGTTCGATCTCGGCGATTTCCGCTGCCGTGACCGGCTGGCCGTGCGAGAAGTCGAAGCGGGTACGTTCGGCATTGACCAGCGAACCCTTCTGGGCGACATGCTTGCCCAGCACTTCGTGCAGGGCGGCATGCATCAGGTGGGTCGCCGAGTGGTTGCGCTGGGTGGCGAGGCGCACGTGCAGGTCGATGGTCGCCGTCACGCTGTCGCCGACCTTCAGGCCGCCGCGCACCAGCTTGCCGCGGTGACCGAACGAGGTCGCAGTGATCTTGCTGGTTTCGAGCACGTCGAACAGCGCGGCCACGCCGCCGCCGGCCGACAGGGTGCCGACGTCGCCAACCTGGCCACCGCCTTCGGCGTAGAACGGCGTGCGGTCGAGCACGACCACGCCGTCATCGCCGGCCGCCAGGCTGTCAACCGGATGACCGTCCTTGTACAGCGCCAGCACGCGGCCTTCGCTGCTGGACTCGGTATAGCCTTCGAAGCAGGTGTCGGCGCCGTCGTAGTCGAGCTTGCCGCCCATCTTGAACGTGCTGGCCGCCCGCGACTGGGCGCGCTGGGTGTCCATGGCGGCATCGAAGCCGGCCTGGTCGACGCTCAGTCCGCGCTCGCGGCAGATGTCGGCGGTCAGGTCGAGCGGGAAACCGAAGGTATCGTACAGCTGGAAGGCGGTCTTGCCGTCCAGCACCTTGTCGCCATTGGCCAGCGCCTGTTCCAGCAGCGCCATGCCCTTGTCCAGCGTTTCGGCGAACTTGATTTCTTCCTGGCGCAGCGCGTCTTCGATCACGCTCTGCTTCTGGCGCAGTTCCGGATAGGCATCGCCCATCTCGTCGGTCAGGTCCTGCACCAGCTTGTGGAAGAACAGGCCCTTCTGGCCGAGCTTGTAGCCGTGGCGGATGGCACGGCGGATGATGCGGCGCAGCACATAGCCGCGGCCGTCATTGCTCGGCATCACGCCGTCGGCAACCAGGAAGCTGCAGGCGCGGATATGGTCGGCGATGACCTTCAGCGACGGCTCTTCCATGCTGAACGGCACGCCGGTTTCACGGGCGGCGGCATGGATCAGGTTCTGGAACAGGTCGATCTCGTAGTTCGAGTGCACATGCTGCAGCACGGCCGAGATGCGTTCCAGGCCCATGCCGGTGTCGACCGACGGCTTCGGCAGCGGGTTCATGGTGCCGCTTTCATCGCGGTTGAACTGCATGAACACGTTGTTCCAGATCTCGATGAAGCGGTCACCGTCTTCTTCCGGGCTTCCCGGAGGGCCACCCCAGATATCGGCGCCGTGGTCATAGAAAATCTCGGTACACGGGCCGCACGGGCCGGTGTCACCCATCTGCCAGAAGTTGTCCGAGGCGTACGGGGCACCCTTGTTGTCGCCGATGCGGACGATCTTGTCGGCCGGGACGCCGATGTCCTTGTTCCAGATGTCGAACGCTTCGTCATCCGATGCGTACACGGTCACCATCAGCTTGTCCTTCGGCAGATTCAGCCAGTCGGACGAGGTGAGGAATTCCCACGCGTAGTGGATGGCGTCGCGCTTGAAGTAGTCGCCGAAGCTGAAGTTGCCCAGCATTTCGAAGAAAGTGTGGTGACGCGCGGTGTAGCCGACGTTTTCGAGGTCGTTGTGCTTGCCGCCGGCGCGGACACACTTCTGCGACGTGGTGGCGCGGGTGTACGGGCGCTTGTCAAAGCCGAGGAACACGTCCTTGAACTGGTTCATGCCGGCATTGGTGAACAGCAGCGTCGGGTCTTCCCACGGTACCAGCGAACTGGAAGCAACCACCTGGTGACCTTTGCTCGCGAAGAAGTCGAGATACTTCTGACGGATTTCGGAGGCTTTCATGTCTCGTATTCATTTGCAGCGGTTTCAGGACGCTTGTCTCGCAACCGTCGTGAAACCGCTTGAGTTGGGGTAGCAGTAGCAATGCCCGGCGTAATGGCCGGGCATTGTCATGCTTCGGTGAACGTCCCGATTTTCTTATGAACGCGGGCAGGATGCAATGCGCGCGGGCGCCGGGTGGGCAAATGCCTGCCGGCCGGGCAGGGGATCGGCGGCGGTTCGGGTTTGACAAATGATTAGGTGCCATATTATAAGTCGGCTTATGAACTGGCTTGAACAAAAACATCTGGCCCTGCTCGACGGGGCGGGGCGCCGGCAACAGCCGGATCTGGACAAGGTGCGGCTGTGCTTCGAGCTGCTGGCGCTGGGCGCGGCCATTGACCGCGACTGTGCGACCCGGCTCGGGCGTCACCGGCTGTCGGAAGGGAAGTTCGTGCTGCTGTTTCTGCTGCTCGACGCCGGGGACGGTCTGTCGCCGCATCAACTGGCCGAACGGGCCGGGGTGACGCGCGCCACCATTACCGGCCTGCTCGACGGGCTGGAGCGCGACGGCTTTGTCGTCCGTGCCGCCGATCCGCTTGACCGGCGCCGGGTCACGGTCCGGCTGACGGCCGCCGGCCGGGAGACGGCCGCCATGCTGGCCGACGAGCATTCGCGCTGGATCGCGACGCTGTTCGCCGATGTGACCGCGGCGGAGCAGCAACAGCTGAGCCGCCTGCTGCAGCGTATCTGGCTGCGGACCGATGCCGGCCGTGACGGCCAGCCGCCGCCGGCCACCCCGTTCTCACCCACCTGAAACAAGGAAAAATCCCATGGCGCACTATCTGGCTGAACTCTATTCACCGAAACCGGCCTGGCTGGCACTGGACCCGGCTGGCCGACAGCGGTTCTTCGACGGCGTGGGCGCCGGCATGGGGGTGCTGATGGCCCTCGGGGTCGAGGTACTCGCCATGGGCGAGGTGGAGGCCGGCAGCCTGCATCCCGCGCCGCAGCGTTTCTTCGCCCTGTGGCGGCTGGCCGATCAGGCCGCGCTCGATGCGCTGCTGGGCGGCATTGCCGCCTCGGGCTGGCATGACTACTTCGATACCGTCAATGCCGGCGGCCGTGGCACGGACCTGGGCGGGCATCTGGCCCAGCTTGCCGCCGTGGCGTGAAAGGACACGACGCGCGAAAATGGCGTTTTACCCTGAACGCCGTTAAATGACTCTTCCCGTGGATGCGCGAGCCGGTCGCTGGCTCGGTGTTGTCGCCCTGGCGCTGGCCGCCTTTATCTTCAACACCACCGAGTTCGTACCGGTCGCGCTATTGAGCGATATCGGCCGGAGTTTCGACATGCCGGTCGCCACGGTCGGGCTGATGATGACGATCTATGCGTGGATGGTGGCGCTGGCTTCGCTGCCGCTGATGCTGCTGACCCGCAATATCGAACGTCGTCGCCTGCTGCTGCTGGTTTTCCTGCTGTTTATCGGCAGTCATCTGCTGTCCGGTATTGCCTGGAATTTTGCCATCCTGCTGCTGAGCCGGATCGGCATTGCCATTTCCCATGCCGTGTTCTGGTCGATTACCGCGTCGCTTGCGGTGCGCGTGGCGCCGGAGGGCAAGCGGGTCCAGGCGCTGGGGCTGCTGGCTACCGGCACTTCGCTGGCCATGGTGCTCGGCATCCCGCTCGGGCGGGTGATCGGCGAGGCGCTTGGCTGGCGCTCGACCTTCCTGCTGATCGGGGCCCTGGCCGGGCTGACCCTGCTGTGCCTGATGAAAGCGCTGCCGCTGCTGCCCAGTCGCAATGCGGGTTCGCTCGCCAGCCTGCCGATCCTGTTCCGCCGGCCAAGGCTGGTCGTGTTCTATCTGCTGACCGTGCTGGTCATCAGCGCACAATTCACCGCCTACAGCTATGTCGAACCGTTTGCGCAGACCGTGGCGCAGCTGAGCGGCGACATGACCACGGTCCTGCTGCTGCTGTTCGGTGGTGCCGGCATTCTGGGCTCGGTACTGTTCAGCCGCTACAGCAACCGCTTTCCGAAGGGCTTTGTGCTGGTGAGCATCGGCGGGCTGGCGCTGTGCCTGCTGTTGCTGCTGCCGCTGTCCGGCAGCGCCGTGGCACTGGGCGGACTGAGTGCGGCATGGGGGGTGGCCATCATGAGCTTCAGTCTGGTGATGCAGTCAAAAGTGATGTCCCAGGCGCCGGATGCGACCGATGTGGCAATGTCACTGTATTCCGGTATCTACAATATCGGCATCGGCGCCGGCGCCCTGCTCGGCAGCGTGGTCAGCCGTCAGCTGGGGCTGGCCCATGTCGGCCTTGTCGGCGGGCTGCTGGCCGTGGGCGGGCTGGTGCTGTGCGGCGGCGCCATCTGGCACTTTTCCCGCCACCCCGTTCCGCAGCCGCAATAGCTGTCCTGCCGGCCGGCAATGAAAAATCCCGCCCACCGTAAAGGTGGAGCGGGATTTTTTGACTGTCGGCGGGTATCAACCCGCGCGGCAGCTATCAATACTCGCTGTTGCCCGGGTAGCGGCGGCCGTTGCCACCGGTGTTGCCGGTGCTCGGGCGACGGTCATCACGCTGACCCCACTGGCGTTCGCGGTTGTCGTCACGACGACCTTCCTGGCTGAAGCCGCCTTCGCGACGCGGTTCGCCGTCACGCTGGCCGCCGAAACGGGAGTTGCCGAAACCGCCTTCGCGGCGCTGGCCCTGGCCGTCACGCGGCGGGTAGCCGCCTTCGCGACGTTGCGGGGCACCACCGTCACGCGGGGCAAAGCCACCTTCGCGGCGTTGCGGCGCGGCGCCGTCACGCGGGGCAAAGCCACCTTCGCGACGTTGCGGGGCACCACCATCACGCGGGGCGAAACCGCCTTCGCGACGTTGCGGCGCAGCACCGTCACGCGGAGCGAAACCACGGTTGCGATCGCCGTAACCACCGCGACCCTGGCCCTGGCCCGGACGGCCACCCTTGCCACCGTAGCCGCCACGGCCACCACCGCTGCCTTCGCGGCGGTCTTGCGGCTTGAAGCGGGCTTCCATGCCGGCGACTTCGGTCACGTTCAGTTTCTGGCCGGTGAAGCGTTCGATCTTCTTCAGCGGGAACAGGTCGTTGCGGCCCACCAGCGACACGGCGATGCCGGTCTGGCCGGCGCGGCCGGTACGGCCCACGCGGTGAACGTAGTCTTCGGCGAAGCGCGGCAGGTCGAAGTTGATCACGTGGCTGATGCCGGCGACGTCGATGCCGCGAGCGGCCACGTCGGTGGCAACCAGCACTTCGGTCTGGCCGTTGCGCAGGCGGGTCAGCGTGCGGCTGCGGTCGCGCTGTTGCATGTCGCCATGCAGCGGATCGGCGCGCAGGCCGTCGACGTTCAGTTCGTCGGCCAGGGTGTCGCAGTCGCGCTTGGTGGCGACGAACACGATGGCCTGGGTCACGTTGTCCTGGGCCAGCAGGTGACGGACGATGCGACGCTTGTGGTCGAGGTCGTCAACGTAGATCGCTTGCTGGTCGATGTTTTCGTGGCGAGCGGTTTGCGCGGCGATTTCGATCGTTTCCGGATTGCGCAGCAATTCGTCAGCGAAGTCGAGCACGCGGCGGGTCATGGTCGCGGTGAAGAAGGCGGTCTGACGGTTGCGCGGCAGCTGGCTGGATATTTCCAGCACGTCTTCGGAGAAGCCCATGTCCAGCATGCGGTCGGCTTCGTCGAGGATCAGCATTTCCAGGCGCGAGAAGTCGATGCGGCCGGACTTCATCTGATCGATCAGGCGGCCCGGGGTGGCAACCATCACTTCGATCGGGCGGGTCAGCATCTGGTTCTGGATGCGGAACGAGGTGCCGCCGATGATGCTGACGACGTTGACGCGCGGAATCTTGGTCGAGAACTGTTCAGCGGCCTTGGCCACTTGCTGAACCAGTTCACGGGTCGGAGCCAGCACCAGGATGCGCGGGCCACGGCTGCGGCCGACCGGGGCTTCCAGCAGACGCGACAGCGCCGGCAGCAGGAAGGCGGCGGTCTTGCCGGTACCGGTCTGGGCGGAGGCCATCAGGTCACGGTTGTTCAGCAGCAGGGGAATGGCTTCGGCCTGGACCGGGGTCGGGGTCTTGATGCCCAGATTGTCCAGTGCCGTGATCAGGCGGGCGTCGAGGCCGAGTGCCTCGAACACGTTGCCGGCGTCGGCGCTGTCAACGGTGACGGTGACGGCTTCAACGGCTTCGGCAGCAGCGACGTTGACGGTGTCAACGGCGGCGGTATCAGCGGTGATGGCGGTATCGGCGATAATGTTTTGATCTTGCATGCGAATCCTTGTTGGGTAACAAAACGACGCTCAGCCTGTTCGGGATACGGACGTTGAGACCCGCTCGCAGGAGGCGGCGGGACGACGGAAACCACGAGACATCGAAGACAGACCGTGGTGCCGTATCAACAGAAGCAGGCGGGGGCCGGGATTCGATGCAGCCTGACCACACCAGTTGCAGTGATCAGGCGCTTGCTAAGCGAAGCGCCGCACTATACACACTGTTGCCACAGGCGGCAAATTTTTCCTGCGGGCGGCAAGGATGGGCAAGAAAAAACCGCCCGGAGGCGGCTTTTCGGGATGCAGGAGCAGGGCCGTGATTACTGGACCTTGGCCTGCGTCTTGAGCTGGTTCAGGAACGCATCGAAGCGCTTGCCCTGCACCTGCTGTTCGAGCTGGGCCTTGACCTGGTCGAACGGCGGGAAATCGGCGTCCTTGCTGTCGACCAGCTGGATCACGTGCCAGCCGAACTGGCTCTTGACCGGGGTCTGGGTGATCTGGCCCTTGGCCAGCTTGGTCATCACATTGGCGAATTCGGGCACCAGCTGTGCCGGATCGACAAAACCGAGGTCGCCGCCATTGTCCTTGCTGCCGGTGTCCAGCGACCTGGCGCGGGCCAGGTCCTCGAACTTCTTGCCTTTCTTCAGCTGGTCGATGACGGCCCTGGCTTCGGCTTCGGTCTTCACCAGGATATGACGGGCGTGGTAGGTCTTCTGGTGCATCTGCGACTTCATCTGCTCATACTCGGCCTTGAGTTCGGCCTCGCTGATCGGATGCGACTTCATGTAATCGCGGACATACAGATTGGCCAGCAACGCGGACTGCACGTTTTCCAGCTCGGACTTGTACTCGGGGCTCTTGTCGAGGCCCTTCTTGACGGCTTCCTGGCGCAGCAGCTCGGTCATGACCACGCGGTCACGGGCGGCATTGCGCAGCTCGGGGCTGTCCGGCTGACCCTGGGCGGTCATCTGTTTGACGAAGGCGTCGACACGGGCCTGCGGCACCAGCGTGCCGTTGACCTGGATACCCTGGGCGGAGAAGGCCGGCGCGGCGAGCGTGGCGGCGAGCAGACTCAGCGTGAGAAGTTTGCGCATGTGATGGTCGTGCAGTCGATTTAGAGTTTCTGATGTCAAAAGCCGCCGGTCCGGAGACCGGCGGCGCCGGAAAGCCATATTACTGGATCTTGGCCTTGGCACGCAGATCGGCAATGGTCTTTTCGATTGCGGCATTCTGCATCTGGCGACCCAGCTGGCCCTTCGCTTCTTCGAAGGTCGGGAACTTGGCGGTGCGGGTGTCTTCAACCTTGAACACCATCCAGCCGAGGTCGGTCTTGAACGGGGTCGTGGTGTACTGACCCTTGCCCAGCGGCTTCAGCACGTCGGCCAGCGGCTTGGCCATCATGCCGAGGTTGCCCCAGCCCATGTCGCCACCGTTCTGCTTGGCAGCCGGGTCCTTGGACTTCTGCTTGGCCAGTGCCTCGAAGCTGCCGCCCTTCTTCAGCTGGGCGATGACGGCTTGCGCATCGGCTTCCGTGCCCACGGTGATCTGGCGGGCGTGGACTTCCTTCTGGCCGGCGGCAGCGGCCTTGATCTTGTCGTATTCGGCGCGGATCTGTGCGTCGCTGACCGGGCTTTGCTTGGCGATGTCTTCGAACAGCGACTGTTGCAGCAGGTCGCCACGGATGGCGTCCAGGCGTTGCTTGAACTGCGCGCTCTTGTCCAGACCGCGGCGGGTGGCTTCCTGCTGGATGATTTCGCGGTTGATCAGTTGCTGCTTCAGCTCATTGCGCAGTTCCGGGGTGTCCTTGACCTTGCCGTTGCTGGCACGGACGACGGCGGTGGCGGCTTCGTCCAGCGACGACTGCTGGATCTGGGTGCCGTTGACGACGGCGACCGGGGCGGCAATGGCGCCGGCGGCGAGCAGCGAGAAGGCGATGGCGGTAAGCGAATGACGAATGCGCATGGGGTGATTCTCCAGTTGACGGTTCACAACTCGTCCGGGGCGTAAGCCTTGATCGAGAGGGCGTGAATCCGGTGCGGAATGAGGTCGCTCAGGCGACCGTAGACGAGACGATGGCGGGCCACGGCATTGAGGCCCGTGAATGCCGCGCTGACGAGAGTCAGATGATAGTGTCCGCCGCCGCTGTTGCCGGCATGGCCGGCGTGCTGCGAGGACTCATCATCCAGCATGAGGCTTTCCGGTTCGAGCGACGCGAGCCGCTCGGCGATCAGTTGTTCGAGGCTCACGCCTAGAACACCCGCTTGAACGGCTTGATGTCGACCTGCGCATAGACGCCGGCGGCGACATACGGGTCGGCATCGGCCCAGGCGCGTGCCTCGGCCAGCGACGGGAACTCGGCGACGACGACACTGCCGGTAAAGCCGGCCGGGCCCGGGTCCGGGCTGTCGATGGCCGGGCAGGGGCCGGCCAGCACCAGACGGCCTTCGTTCTGCAGGGCCTGCAGGCGTTCCAGATGAGCCGGGCGGGCGGCCAGGCGCGCGTCGAGCGAGCCGGGGCGATCCTGGCCGATAAGGGCGTATAGCATCAGGATTTGTCCTCGATGTAGCGGGAGAGTGCGAAGCCCTGTGCCAGCACAAAGGCGAACATCAGGCCCATCCCGCCAAAGAGTTTGAAATTGACCCAGACTTCTTCGCTGAAGGTCCAGGCGACGAAAAGATTGAGTGCGCCCATGGCGGCGAAAAAGGCAACCCAGGCCAGCGCCAGTTTGCGCCATACCGGCTCGGGCAGCGTCATCTGCGCGCCCATCATGGCTTTCAGCGGGCTCTTCCTGAAGATCCATTCACTGACGGCGATGCCGATGGCCATGGCCCAGTACAGCGCGGTCGGCTTCCACATGATGAAGCGCTTGTCGTGCAGCAGCAACGTCAGACCGCCGAGTACGACAATCAGACCGAGCGATACCCATTGCATGGTTTCGATCTTGCGATGGCGGTACCAGGCCAGACCGACCTGGATGGCGGTGGAGGCGATGGCCACGCCGGTCGCGACAAACATGTCGCGCGTAATGTAGTAGGCGACGAAGAACAGCAGGACCGGAAGCAGGTCGGAAAGGAATTTCATGGCGGGAGATTATGCAGGGGGGTGGGGCTGGCGGCAACCGGAGTGCGGTCCGTTGCCGTCGACAATGGAAAAAACCGGTCTGTTTTCCGGCAGCGTATTACCGCACCGGACAAAATGGGTATCCGTCGGCGCATTCGGCGCCACGGCAATCATGCATGCCCGCCTGATGTAGCCATCCCGGAAGTTTACGCCGCTGGGGGCTGTCGGCAAGCATCGCGTCGCGCGCGGCGCTCCGTTATGCTGGAGCCCTCCCTTGTACCGTTTCCGCATTAAGGAAAGCTTGACCATGACGACCGACCCGATCGCGGCCCTGCTGGCTGCCCGACCGCTGATGATTCTCGATGGTGCCCTGGCCACCGAACTTGAACGCCGCGGTTGTGACCTGAACGATCCGCTGTGGTCCGCCCGGGTGCTGATGGAAGCACCGGCGCTGATTCGTCAGGTGCATGAAGACTATTACGCTGCCGGTGCCGATGTCGCCACCACCGCCAGCTATCAGGCCACGTTCGAGGGCTTTGCCCGGCGCGGGCTGGACGCTGCCGCTGCCGGCACGCTGATGCGCCGTTCGGTCGAACTGGCCCGCGAGGCGCGTGACGCATTCTGGGCCCGGGCAGAACACCATGCTGGCCGTTCGCGGCCGCTGGTGGCGGCGTCGGTCGGCCCGTACGGCGCCATGCTGGCCGACGGCTCCGAGTACCGCGGCCACTACGGGCTGGATATCGACGCGCTGATGGCTTTCCACCGGCCGCGGCTGGTCGAGCTGCTGGCGGCGGAACCGGACCTGCTGGCCTGCGAAACCCTGCCATGCCTGGACGAGGCGCTGGCCATTGCCCGCCTGCTGGCGGAATCCTTCCCCGCTGCACGGGCATGGATCAGCTTCAGCTGCCGCGATGACGCACATGTCAGCGACGGCACGCCGCTGGCCGAGTGCGTGGCGGCGCTGGACGGCTTTGCGCAAGTGGTTGCGGTCGGCATCAACTGCACCGCGCCGGCGCATATTCCGTCACTGGTGGCCGCAGCGGCGGCCACCACCCGCAAGCCGGTCCTGGTCTATCCGAACTCGGGCGAGGACTATGATCCCGAACACAAGTGCTGGCACGGCCAGGCTGACGCCAGTCGCTTTGCCGAGTCGGCGCGGGGCTGGCATGCGGCCGGCGCCCGGCTGATCGGCGGTTGCTGCCGGACCACGCCGGACGATATCCGTGCGGTGGCGGCGTGGGCAGACACGCTGACGCAGTAGCCGCGCCGGTGATCCCGGCACACCGGCCTTGGCCAGTGTGCCTTCCACTCAACCCGCTGGCGCCGGAACAGAGGGTATCGGCCTTACGGCTGCGGGTCGGGGAACGACTGCCTCGCGCCCCGTTGATGCGATTCTCCCTGCTGATGCCCGGGGTAGTCCTGCCGTGGCCTCTGATGTTGCTGCCGCTGCCCGTCCGGCCCGTCATGCGGACGCCCGTCTTCTCCGTCCTGCTGCCCCCGCGGGCCGTGCGGCATGCCGTCCGCTGCGCGCGGCTGATCCGGGTACCGGCCTTGCGGAGGCCCCGGCGGACGCGGCGCGGGCTGTGACCGGATTCCGTACTGTTGTTCCGTCGAGCGGGGAGCGCGGTTCCCCTGGTATGGCTGCGGATAGGATGGCAACGGCGCCGGGGCTGCGTACGGCTCCCGGTGATCCCGTCCCGGACGGCGGGCTTCCCAGTCGTGTCCCCAGCGGTCGCCCCAGCGTGGCGGCTGGTCGGCATGCCAGCCGCGGAAGTACGGTGGCGGATAGCGGTAGTAGCGCACCGGTACCTGCAGCACATACAGCGGCACGTATTCGGGCCCGACCCACTGCCAGGGGCCGTTGTACCTGTTGCTCCGGTACCAGTTGTCGCCCTGGAATACCCAGTACAGTCCGTCGTAGAAGAAGTAGTTGGTGCCGGCGTCCGGGTAGTAGTAGACCGGATAGCCCGGCACCCGGACCAGATCCGGGTACACCGGGATGTCGATGCCGATGGCAAGCCCTGGCGTGGCAACGCCGATGCCGATCCGGGCCTGGGTACAGGCAGCGGGGCCAAGCATCAGTGACAGGGCGACAAGCAGATAGCGCATCAGCGGCTCTCCTTTGATTCATGAGGTGCCGCCGGGGGGAGCGTCATCGGGTCCCGGGGGCCTGGGCACGATGACCTTGAGGTCATGGCACCGTTCATGCGCCGGTGCCTTCACGCTGAATAGTAGGCCCTTGTCGTGCGGACAGGGCCGGCTGTTGCAGATTGTTGCAGCTGTTTTCAGGCCGGGGGAGACCGGTGCCGGTCACGCGGGAAACGCCTGCCCGGCAGCAGCTTCCAGCCGAAGTTCATGCCTGCTGCCGCAGCCAGGATGGCGGCCGTGCCGAGCCACTGGATCAGGTCCAGCCGGTGGCCGAATACCGCCCGGTCCACCAGGATGGCGACCACCGGATAGATGAAGGACAGCGCCCCGACCAGGCTGGTCGGAATCTTCTGGATCGCGGCATACAGCAGGGTCGACATCAGGCCGGTATGGACCACGCCGATCGTGACCAGCAGCGCCCAGGCCCCGCTGTCTGCCGGCAGGGTGGCAAGACCGGCGAACGGCGCCAGCAGCACCGAGCCGACGAGCATCTGCACCAGCACGATCAGATAGGGCGAAACGGTTTTCAGCTGCTTGGCGATCGCTGCTGCAATGGCATAGAAGAATGCCGCCCCCAGCGCCATGCCGATGCCGGCGAGATAGTTCGAGCCGGTTCCGCCGGCGGTCTGCCCGCCGGTGACGATCAGCACCATGCCGGCAAAGGCGATCAGCAGCCAGCCAGCCTTGTCTCCCGTCAGCCGCTCACCGAACAGCAGCACGCCCAGTGCGGTCAGCATGAACGGCTGGGTGTGATAGGTGACCGTGGCGACCGAGATCGAAGCCAGCGGGTAGGCAGCGAACAGCAGCGTCCAGTTCAGCACCAGCGCGACCCCTCCGAGCAGCACGATGCCCAGCTGGCGTGCGCTGAGCATGCCCGGCCGCAGCTGGCCGCGCAGCGCACAGGCAACCAGCATGGCCACGGCGCCGAATACGCAGCGCCAGAACACCACGGTCGGGGCTGTCTGCCCGGTTTCGATGACCAGCCAGCCGACCGTGCCGGAGATGGTCATGGCCGCTGTCATTTCCAGTGCGCCACGAGTCCTGGGGTTCATGCAGAATTCCTTTGTCGACGATTGGCCGCGGTGCTGCCTGCGGCTACAATCCGTTAAACCGAACGATTGACCGATATGCTGAATTATCGGCTATCGTTCGTCAAGTCGAACAAATGAATGACATGGTGAACGAATGAAGGATTCCCCGGATGCTGCCGCGCTGAAAGCGCATACCCCGATCGGACTGCTGTCTGCATCGATCCGCCGCGAGCGCGAGCGGCTGGGTCTGTCGGTGACCGAACTGGCCAGACGGGCCGGCATTGCCAAGTCGACGCTGTCACAGCTTGAAGCCGGTATCGGCAACCCGAGCCTGGAAACGCTGTGGTCGCTGGCCATGGCGCTTGATGTCCAGGTCACCCGGCTGATCGGCCAGCCGCGCCGGCATGTGCAGGTGATCCGTGCCGGCGAGGGAGCGGCAACCGTCTCCGAGCAGGGCAACTATGCGGCAACGCTGCTGGCCGCGTGCCCGGCCGGGACGCAGCGCGATCTCTACCGGATCAGGGTCCAGCCCGGTGCGCCCCGGCTGTCCGGTCCGCATCTGCCCGGCACCATCGAGCACGTGATCGTTGGCGCCGGGCGGGCGCGGATCGGCCCGGTGGAACAGCCGGTCGAACTGGCGGCCGGTGACTACATCAGTTACTCGGCGGACACGGCGCACGTGTTCGAGGCACTGGAAGCGGACACCATGGCCGTCATGCTGATCGAGCACTCATAGGCACCCGGCCAACAAAAAACCCCGGATCGCAAGATCCGGGGTTTTTGGCCTGAAGACAGGAAGGTCAGATGACCCACAGGTCGGTGAAGGCATTCACCGGCGTGTCGAGCAGGGTCTTCGCGTCATTGCACAGGGCAAAGATCGCTTCCTGCTGCTTTTGCGGGAAGCGGCGGGCCAGGTTGGTGCGGAACTTGGCTTCCAGCAGCGGGATGCCGTCGGTGCGGCGGCGCTGGTGGCCGATCGGGTATTCGCAGACCACTTCGTCCAGCGTGGTGCCGTCGTTGAGTTCGACCGTCAGCGCGTTGGCGATGCTGCGCTTTTCCGGATCGTGGTAGTCGCGGGTGAATTGCGGGTCTTCCACGCAGACGATCTTGTCGCGCAGCACGTCGATGCGCGGATCGGCGGCGATCACGTCTTCGTAGTCGGCGGCAGTCAGGCGACCGAACAGCAGCGGCACGGCAACCATGTACTGGATGCAATGGTCGCGGTCAGCCGGGTTCGACAGCGGGCCCTTCTTGTCGATGATGCGGATGCACGCTTCATGGGTACGGATGGTGACCTTCCGGATGTCGGCGGCGGACTTGCCGGCGGCAGCGAGTCTGGCATTCAGCGTCATTGCGCATTCGACGGCGGTCTGGCTGTGGAATTCGGCCGGGAACGAGATCTTGAACAGCACCTTTTCCATCACGTAGCTGCCATAGCCGCGCTGGAACTTGAACGGGTTGCCCTTGAACAGCACGTCGTAGAAGCCCCAGGTCTTGGCCGACAGCACGCCCGGGATGCCCATTTCGCCCTTCATGGTGAACAGGGCCAGGCGCACGGCGCGGCTGGTCGCGTCGCCGGCGGCCCAGCTCTTGCGCGAACCGGTATTCGGGGCGTGGCGATAGGTGCGCAGGCTCTGGCCATCGACGAAGGCCTGCGACACGGCATTGACGATTTCTTCCTTGCTGGCGCCCATCAGCTTGGCGCAGACGGCGGCGGATGCGACCTTGACCAGTACCACGTGGTCGAGACCGACCTTGTTGAAGCTGTTCTCGATGGCGATGCAGCCCTGGATTTCATGCGCCTTGATCATGGCTTCGAGCACGTCGCGCATGGTCAGCGGCGCCTGGCCACGGGATACGCGTTCACGCGACACCCAGTCGGCCGTGGCAAGAATGCCGCCAAGGTTGTCGGACGGGTGGCCCCACTCGGCAGCGAGCCAGGTGTCGTTGAAGTCCAGCCAGCGGATCATTGCGCCGATGTTGAACGCGGCCTGGACCGGATCGAGCTGGAACTGGGTGCCCGGCACCTTGGCGCCGTTCGGCACCAGCGTGCCGGGAACGATCGGGCCCATCAGCTTGGTGCAGGCCGGGTAGGACAGGGCTTCGAGGCCGCAGCCGAGCGTGTCCATCAGACACAGGCGGGCAGTGTTCCAGGCTTCCGGCGATTCGATGGCCACATCGGCGACGTAGTTGGCGATGTCGACGAGGACCTGATCCGGATCGGGGCGGACGTTGGAGATGTGGGCGGACATGTTTTTCCCTTGCAGTGAATCGTGGTGCCGGCGCGGGGGCCGGTCGTGTCGGTATGCAGACCCCGCCACGGGGGCGGGGCCGGAGCAGCTCAGCGCTGCTCGATCGGTACGAAGGTGAGGTCTTCCGGACCGAAGTAGTTGGCGCTCGGACGGATGATCTTGCCATCTTCACGCTGTTCGATCACGTGTGCAGCCCAGCCGGTCGTGCGGGCGATGACGAACAGCGGGGTGAACATGGCGGTCGGCACGCCCATCATGTGGTAGCTGACGGCGCTGAACCAGTCGAGGTTCGGGAACATCTTCTTGATGTCCCACATCACGCTCTCGAGCCGTTCGGCGATCGAGAACATCTTCAGGTCGCCGGCTTCGACCGACAGCTCGCGCGCGACTTCCTTGATGACCTTGTTGCGCGGGTCGGACAGCGTGTACACCGGGTGGCCGAAGCCGATCACGACTTCCTTGCGTTCGACGCGGGCGCGGATGTCGGCTTCCGCCTCGTCCGGGCTTTCGTAGCGCTTCTGCACCTCGAAGGCGACTTCGTTCGCGCCGCCGTGCTTCGGGCCGCGCAGCGCGCCGATGGCACCGGTAATGGCCGAGTACATGTCGGACCCGGTACCGGCAATGACGCGGCCGGTAAAGGTCGAGGCGTTGAATTCGTGCTCGGCGTACAGCACCAGCGAGGTGTGCATTGCGCGTACCCACAGTGCCGACGGTTTCTCGCCGTGCAGCAGGTGCAGGAAGTGGCCGCCAACCGTGTCGTCGTCGGTTTCCACGTCGATGCGCTTGCCGTTGGTGGCGAAGTGGTACCAGTACAGCAGCGCGGAGCCGAGCGAGGCGATCAGGCGGTCGGCGATATCACGGGCGCCGGGGGCGTTGTGGTCGTCCTTTTCCGGCAGCGTGCAGCCGAGCGCCGACACGGCGGTACGCATCACGTCCATCGGGTGGCTGGCGGCCGGCAGGGCTTCGAGCACGGCCTTGACGCTGGCCGGCAGGCCGCGCAGGGCTTTCAGTTTTTTCTTGTAGCCGGCCAGCTCGGCGATGTTCGGCAGCTTGCCGTGGACCAGCAGGTAGGCGATTTCCTCGAACTCGCAGGCCGTGGCGATATCGAGGATGTCGTAGCCGCGATAGTGCAGGTCGTTGCCGCTGCGGCCGACGGTGCACAGTGCGGTATTGCCGGCGGCGACGCCGGACAGGGCGACCGACTTCTTCGGCTTGCCGGTGATGACGACTTCGGACATGACGGTTCTCCTTTGTAGACGGGCGGGGCGGGCGGATGTTGTTTGAACGGGGCGCCCGCCGGGCGAAGTGTTATTGCCGGCCGGAGGCGAACAGCGCGTCGAGCTTCTGCTCGTAGCTGTGGTAGCCGAGATGCTGGTACAGGTCGGCACGGCTCTGCATCAGGTCGACGACATTCTGCTGGGTGCCGTCGCGGCGGATCGCACCGTAGACCGACAGGGCGGCCTGGCTCATGGCACGGAAGGCCGACAGCGGGTACAGCACCATGCTGACGCCATTGGCGGCAAGTTCGCTGGTGGTGTACAGCGGCGTGGCGCCGAATTCGGTGATATTGGCGAGCACCGGCACGCCGACCGCTTCGGCGAACTGGCGGTACATCGACAGCTCGGTGATGGCTTCCGGGAAGATCATGTCGGCTCCAGCTTCGACGCAGGCGCGGGCACGGTCAATGGCTGCTTCCAGCCCCTCGACTGCCAGGGCGTCGGTGCGGGCCATGATCACGAAGGACGGATCGATGCGGGCGTCGACGGCGGCCTTGACGCGGTCGACCATCTCGTCCTGCGGCACGATGGCCTTGTTCGGGCGGTGGCCGCAGCGCTTCTGCTGCACCTGGTCTTCGATATGCACGGCGGCGGCACCGGCCTTTTCCAGCGAGCGGATGGCGCGGGCGATATTGAACGCGCCGCCCCAGCCGGTATCGATGTCGACCAGCAGCGGCAGATCCGTGGTGTCGGTGATGCGACGGACGTCGATCAGCACGTCTTCCAGTGTGGTGATGCCGAGGTCGGGAATGCCGCACGAGCCGGCTGCCACCCCGCCGCCGGACAGATAGAGCGCCTTGAAGCCGCTGTGTTCAGCCAGCCGCGCGGCGTAGGCGTTGATGGCGCCGACGACCTGCAGCGGTTTCTCGTTGGCGACAGCGTCGCGGAAGCGTTGACCGGGGGTAGGCATAGTGTCGTTTCTCCTTGGCGCACCGGTCTGTCCGGACCGTTGCTGTGACTGGTGTGGGGGTGATTCTAGCAAGTGCTTGGTTTGTTCGCAAACTGTCGGACAGCCGGATTGCCATGATGGTGTTGCCAATGCCGTTTTGTGCCGGACGTGGCATGCCATCCGCTTTGTTACATTTTCCGCAGCATTTCCTGCTGCCTGGAAACACATACATACACTGTGATACGTTAAAATTGCCACCGCACCGGGTGCACAGACGCCCGGGCAATCCATCAGGAAACCGACAATCGACAACGACGAGGAATCAGTCATGAACAGGATCAGCACGCTGGCCATTCTCTGTACGGCCCTGGCCGGGGGCGCAGCCCAGGCTTCGGAATTGGGTGCGCAGTTCGGCAATGAGTTCCAGTCCGCCTACTACGTGCCGACCAGCGGCGGCTTTGGCCTGACCGGCGACTGGCTGCACAGCTCGCGGCACGACGACGACGACCAGACGGCCGGGCTTGGCCTGACCTTTTCCCTGCCGCTGGGCAGCGCGCTGCTGACGGCCGGCGCCAAAGCCGAGTACATCGATGTCGCCGGGCATGACGAGTGGGCGCTGCCGATCGGTGGCCGGGTCGACCTCGGCCTCGGCAATTCGTTCGGCGTCTTTGCCCAGGCCTATGGCGCCAGCGGCGGCATGGCGTCCGGCACGCTGCACAGCTATGTCGACAGCGAAATCGGCGCGCGCTTCGTACCGATCAAGCCGCTGGCACTGACCGTCGGTTATCGCTACAACCGGGTCGAGTTCGACAACGGCCGTGACAACCGCACGCTGGCTGACGGCCCGTACATCGGCGCCGCACTGCGCTTCTGATACGCCGGCGGGCTATGCAGTAGCTGGCAAGTGCGGGTGGGAGGTGTTGCAAAAAAGCCAGTTCGGCCGGCCGGCAGCGTACTGCAGTCGTTGCCGGCATGCCGGACGGGTCACACTCGGGGCTTCATCATCCTGAATGAAAAGGACGCCCCGATGTATCGCAATATTGCCCTGTGTGCCCTCGCCATCGGCCTCGGCGCCTGCAGCTCGCCGCAAGCGCCGCCGGCTGCTGCCGGCTCCCGCCCGCTGCTGGTGGCTCACCGCGCCGGCGCGGCCGACGCGCCGGAAAACACCCTGGTCGCCATTCGCACGGCATTGCGCAATGGCGCCGACGCGATGTGGCTGAGCGTGCAGCTGAGCCGTGATGGCGTGCCGGTACTGTATCGCCCGGCCGATCTGGCCGCCAATACCGATGGCAGTGGCCCGGTGGCCGACAAGACCGTCGAGCAGCTGCAGCAGCTGAATGCCGGCTGGCAGTTCCGGGCCACCGACAGCCAGGGCGCCATCACCTATCCTTATCGTGACCGGCCGGTACCGATCCCCACGCTGCGCGAAGCGCTGGCCAGCCTGCCGCCCGGCATGCCGGTCATGCTGGACATGAAGGCACTGCCGGCCGGTCCGCAGGCCGACGCGGTGGCCCGGGTGCTGGATCACGCCCATGCCTGGGACCGGGCCACGCTGTACTCGACCGAGGCCGCGTATCAGCAGGCCTTCGCAGCCTATCCACGGGCCAGGCTGTTCGAGTCGCGCGACGCGACGCGCGGCCGGCTGGCGCAGGTCGCGCTGCAGCAGCAGTGCGTGGATGCACCGGCCAGACCGGTATGGGCGGCATTCGAGTACCGGCGCGCGCTCGACGTGGTGGAAAAGTTCACGCTGGGGGAAGGGCGCAGCCCGGTACGGGCCACACTGTGGACGCCGGCCTCGGTGGCCTGCTTCCGCAGCGTGGCGCCGGTGCGGATTCTCGCCATCGGCGTCAATACGGCCGACGACTATCGTGCCGCAGCCGCCCTTGGCGTCGATGCGGTCATGGTGGATTCGCCACGGGCGATGCGCGGCGTGCCGGGGACCGGCAACTGACGCAGGGGCGGGGCCGTGCGCTTCCCGCCGCGACCCGGCGGCGGTCTGCCCTGCCAGCAGGCTGACGCGCTGCGTTACAATCGCGCTCCCTGCCGCTGTTCCCGAGGAGTGTCCCGATGGAATCCCGCCTGTCCGAACTCGAAGTCCGGATCGCGTTTCAGGACGAGCTGCTCGATGCGCTCAACCTGAGCGTGGCCCGCCAGCAACAGCAGATCGACCAGCTGCAGCAACAGCTGCGCCTGCTGTACCAGCAAATGCGCACGCAATCGCCGTCGGATGCCCCGGCGCGTTCGCTGCTGGACGACGTGCCGCCGCATTATTAGCCGCCGGCCGGGCTTGACAGCTTTGTTACAATGATCCGATCGACTGTGATGGAACCCACCATGCTCCACCTTTACAACACCCTTTCCCGTCAAAAGGAAGTTTTCAAGCCGATCCACCCGGGCAAGGTCAACATGTACGTCTGCGGGATGACCGTCTACGACTACTGTCACCTCGGGCACGCGCGGGTGATGGTGGTATTCGACATGGTGGCGCGCTGGCTGCGGGCCGAAGGCTATGACCTGACCTATGTGCGCAACATCACCGACATCGACGACAAGATCATCCGCCGCGCGGCCGAGAACCAGGAACCGATCAATGTCCTGACCCAGCGCTTTATCGACGCGATGGACGAGGACGCCGCCGCACTCGGCGTGCGCAAGCCGGATTTCGAACCGCGTGCCACCCAGTTCGTGCCGGACATGCAGGCGATGATCGAGACCCTGATCGACAAGGGCCGTGCCTACCCGGCGCCGAATGGCGACGTGTACTACGCGGTGCGCGAGTTTCCCGGCTACGGCAAGCTGTCCGGCAAGTCGCTGGACGACCTGCGCGCCGGCGAGCGCGTCGAAGTCGATCCGAACAAGCGCGATCCGATGGACTTCGTGCTGTGGAAGGCGGCCAAACCCGGCGAGCCGGCCTGGCCGAGTCCGTGGGGGCAGGGCCGTCCGGGCTGGCACATCGAGTGCTCGGCGATGAACGAGCACTATTTCGGCGACCATTTCGACATTCATGGCGGCGGCGCCGACCTGCAGTTCCCGCACCACGAGAACGAGATTGCCCAGAGCGAGGGCGCGCACGATCACACCTTCGTCAACTACTGGATGCACAACGGCTTTATCCGCGTCGACAACGAGAAGATGTCGAAGTCGCTTGGCAATTTCTTCACCATCCGTGAAGTGCTGCAGAAATTCGATGCCGAAGTGGTGCGCTTCTTCATCCTGCGTGCACACTACCGCAGCCCGCTGAACTACTCGGATGCCCACCTGGAAGACGCCAAAGGGGCGCTGTCGCGGCTGTATACCGCGCTGCGGCTGGTTGGCGCCGACCAGGTCGACATCGACTGGACCGGCAACGATTTCGCCCGACGCTTCAAGGCGGCGATGGATGACGACTTCAATACCGCCGAGGCCAGCGCGGTGCTGTTCGAGCTGGCCAACGAGGTGAACCGCAGCAAATCGGCTGCCGATGCCGGCCTGCTGCGGGCGCTGGGTGGCGTGCTCGGCCTGCTGCAGCGCGAGCCGAGCGAGTTCCTGCAGGGCGGGACGCTGGAAGGCGCGCTGTCCGCCGGGCAGATCGACGCGCTGATCGCCGCGCGCCGCGAGGCCCGTGCCGCACGCAACTGGGCCGAGTCCGACCGTATCCGCGATCAGCTGGCGGCGGACCATGTCGTGCTTGAAGATGGCCCGCAAGGCACCACATGGAGACGTGCATAGGCCGGCAGTGCAGCGACGGCCTGGCCAGGGGACTATCCGGGCGGGCCGAAAACCGCTACAATGCGCCCCTTTCGTAAAGCAGTGCAGGCAAAACCCCTGCACCCGACACCAAGGAAAAATCATGAAGACCGATATTCACCCGGATTACACCGACCTGGAAGTGAACTGCTCCTGCGGCAACAAGTTCAAGACCCGTTCCACGCTGGGCAAAGACAGCTTCCACGTTGAAGTCTGCTCGGAATGCCACCCGTTCTACACCGGCAAGCAAAAGGTGATGGACACGGCAGGCCGCATCGACAAGTTCAAGCAAAAGTTCGGCAAGTTCGCCCGTTCGTAATCGACGGCGATCGCCCCGATCGGAAAAGACAGCCCCGGCTGTCTTTTTTCACGCCCCGCGCTTTGGCGCGGGGCGTTGTCGTTCCGGGATCAGCGGCAGCGCAGGTAGGTCCAGATCGCCAGTGCCCAGCCGATCAGCAGCAGCGTGCCGCCGACCGGGGTGACCATGCCGAGCCAGAGCGGGGCGCCGAGCGCCATCGCGTACAGGGTGCCGCAGAACAGCAGCGTACCGATCAGCAGCACGCCGGCCGCCTGTGCCAGTTGCGGCCGCCCGAGCCCGGCAAGCGCGATCAGGGCGGCGGCATGCCAGAACTGGTACTGGACCGCGGTATGCCACCAGCCGGCCTGTTGTGGCGACAACTGCGGGGCGAGTGCATGGGCGCCAAATGCGCCGAAAGCCACGCCGAAGAACATCAGTACCATGCCTGCCAGAACGGTTGCCCGCATGTAATACCCCTGCAAAAGGCCGAAGCTTGCCGCCGGGCTTGCCGCCGGTCAACCCGCCCGCAAGTTTTGTCCATGCGGAATGGATTGTGCGAGCGGCAAACAGCACAATCCTATATATTCATGCGTCAAATAGCTTCTCAAAGTAAAAACAGCAGGGGGAGGAAGAATGGACGGTTTCCTGCAGGCATACCGCTTTGTCGAAAAGACGTTCTGGAATTCGCTGTCGCGAAAACTGGGCAGCCTGTTCCTCATCTCGGTGCTGCAACTCGGCTTTGTGTTGCTGGTGTGGCACACCAGTGACGGCATTCGTACCGCGCTGACGCAGGATGCACAGCTGTCCGTCGCCACCCGTGCCGATGTCCAGTCGCTGCTGGACCAGGCGCTGTATGGCGCCGTCGCACTGTGGGTGATGTCGTTCGCCTTTATCGGCTTCATGTTCTGGTACCTGCGCTTCCTGATCGTACGGCCGATCCGCATGATCATCGATATCTTCAATGATATCGGCGAAGGCGTCGGTGACCTGTCGCGCACCATTCCGGCCATGACCTATGACGAAATCCGCGACCTGTCCGAGGCCTACAACCGCTTCCTGAAGAAAATCCGCGAAATCATCAGCCAGGTGCGGCTGATGTCGGTCCGCATCGCGATGGAATCGGCGCGTTCGCTGAAGAACGTCAACGAATCGCTCGGCTCGGCGGAAAAGCAGGAGACGCTGGCCACCCAGGTCGGTTCGGCCAGCGAGCAGAACACCTCCGGCATCAACGAGGTGTCCGGCGAAACGCTGCGCATTGCCGATACCACGGCGGCCAACCTGAATCTGGCCCGCGAAACCCGGGTCGAACTGGACGAGGTGGCCAGGCGGATCGGTGCGGTCAGCGAACGCATCGCCCACTTCAATGTGACCGTCAGCGAACTGAACCAGCGTTCGACGTCGATCAAGGAAATCCTCAACCTGATCAAGGAAATTGCCGAGCAGACCAATCTGCTGGCGCTGAACGCCGCCATCGAGGCCGCGCGCGCCGGCGAATCCGGCCGCGGTTTCGCCGTGGTCGCCGACGAGGTGCGCAAGCTGGCCGAGCGCGTGCGCGGCGCCACCGATGAAATCTCCGGCAATATCGAAACCATGGTCGGGCTGGTGGTCACCACGCAGCAGGAAACGCTGGAAATCACTGCCGACACCCAGTTCGCGACCGAAGTGGTCGACCGTGCATCGCATCACTTCGTCACCATGG
Source organism: Microvirgula sp. AG722 (assembly GCF_003269145.1). NCBI lineage: Bacteria > Pseudomonadati > Pseudomonadota > Betaproteobacteria > Neisseriales > Aquaspirillaceae > Microvirgula > Microvirgula sp. AG722. The sequence goes on from NZ_QLTJ01000005.1 coordinate 39,796, forward strand.
TCGACGATTTCGAGCACACGTCGGCCAGCCTGGCCGACATTGCCAGCACCATGCACACGTTTGCCGGCAACAATTCCCAGGTCAATGCCAATGTGTGCGAGATCCGCGAACTGTCGTCCGGCGTGCGCGACAAGCTCACGCATTCGGCGGCGGTGTCGCGCGACCTGTCGAGCGCAACCGAGCAGGTGCAGGAGCTGGTCAGCCGCTTCGTGATCGGCGAGGGCGAGTTCGACCGCACCCTGCAGCTGTCGCGCCAGCAGCGCGACGCACTGGAAGCGCGGCTGAACGAATGGCAGGCCCAGGGCCTGAACCTGTTCGACCGCCACTACCAGCCGATTGCCGGCACCAATCCGCAGAAATTCCACACCAGCTACGACGCCCGCGTCGAGCGGGAACTGCAGGTCGTCTACGATGCGCTGACCGCCGAGGTGGCTGGTGGCCGCTTTGCGCTGCTGGTCGACGAAAACGGCTATGCACCGACCCATATCAGCCGCAACTCGCAACCGCTGACCGGTGACCCTGCCGTCGACCTGCAGGCCAGTCGCGACAAGCGCATGTTCAACGACCCGACCGGGCTGCGTTCCGCGCGCAACCGGCAGCCGTTCCTGCTGCAGACCTACATGCGCGACACCGGCGAAATCCTGTCCGAGCTGGCGCTGCCGGTGACGGTTGGTGGCCGCCCGTGGGGCGCCCTGCGGGTCGGCTTCGATGCACAGAGCCTGCTCGACCAGAGCGCGGCTGAAATGAAGACCGCAAAAGCCTGATCATGACGACCCTGCTGCGCATGTTCTGCCTGATCGTTGCCCTGGCGCTGGCGCCGGTGCACGCGGCATCGATGCGCATGCCGGTCGTGGCAGCCGGCCTGTCGGCCCATGCCGGCATGGACGGCATGGATGACAGGAAATGCGGATCGGCCCCTTGTCCGAATCGTACGCCGGCGCAGCCCGACTGCTGTTCGCCTTCATTGCCGGCCTTGCCGGCCGCCATGCCGGGGACGGTCATGCCACTGCTGCCGCCTGTGGTCGCGGCCGTGGCGGCGCTGCCTGCCGGCCGTACCTGGGCACCGCCCGAGCGCCCGCCCCGGGCCTGAACTCCCGTGCCAGCCGATTGCCGGACGGTCAGCTGACCGCACCGGCGCTTGCCACAAACGGGCCGGCCATGCCGCCCGAACAGGAGTTCACCCAATGAAATACCCTTCCTCTGCCGCCACGCTGGCGGTGCTGTTCCTGCTTGCCTCTCCGCTGACCCAGGCCGCGGTGCGCGATGTGACCATGTACAAGAACCAGGGCTGCCTGTGCTGCGACAAATGGGCGCAGCATCTGGAAAAAAATGGTTTCCGGGTCAAGAGCGTTGCCCTCGATGACGTCACGCCGGTCAAGGAAAAGAACCATGTGCCGGTGGCATTGCGTTCATGCCACACCGCGCAGATCGGCGGCTATGTGTTCGAAGGACACGTACCGGCCGATCTGGTGAGCCGCGTGCTGAAGGAAAAGCCGAAGCTGGCCGGGCTGGCTGCACCCGGCATGCCGCAGAGCGCGCCCGGCATGGATCTGCCGGGCAACCATCCGTATGCGGTAATTGCCTTTACCGCTGATGGCAAGACCCGCGTCTACGCGCAGCGCTAAGCCGATGCCGGCTTGCCCGGCAGGGTAAACCAGGCCACCGCCTCGTTCAGATCGAGGGCAAGACGCTCCATATCCTGCGTGTTGCCCGATACGGTATGAACGATGGCGGTGTTTTCTTCTGCCATCTGCGCGACCTGCTCCATGTGGTGGGCGATCTCCGTGCTGGCGACTTTCTGCTCGTGCACCGAGGCGGCAATCAGATCGGCGCTGCGGCTGGTGGCGCTGACGGCGGCTTCGCAGTCGTCGAACGCGGTCTCGACCTGGCCGATGCCCTGCACACTGCGGGCAAGCGCGTTCCGGCTGTTGTCCAGTGCGGATTCCAGCTGGCTGGAGCGCTGCTCCAGTTGCTGCGTGACCGCGGCGATGGCATTGGCCGAGTGGGCCGACTTTTCCGCCAGCTTGCGCACTTCATCGGCGACCACGGCGAAGCCGCGACCACTTTCCCCGGCGCGTGCGGCCTCGATGGCCGCATTCAGCGCCAGCAGATTGGTCTGGTCGGCGATATCGCGAACTTCTCCGGTCATGCTGGCGATCCGGCGGGTATCGCTGATAAAGGCCAGCACCGTGCTGGATACCGCATCCACCGACCCGGTGACGCCGGCCATCTCCGTGATCAGCGCCTGCAGGCGCATCTTGCCGATACCGGCCGTGTCATGGCTGGAGTGTGCATGATGGTGCAGGTCGGCTGCGGTATCCGCGACCTGGCTGATGCTGACGGTCAGTTGCTCGATGGAAGCTGTCGCCGCCGCCGCCGCCTCGTTCTGGGCATGGGAAGCGGTTTCGACCCGGGTGGATGAGGTGGACAGGCTGCCGGCCAGTTCGCTGGTCCGGCTGACGCCGTGGTGCACGCTGCCGATCGCCTTGACCAGCGAGAGGCGCATGCTGTCCAGCCTGTGCAGCAGTACGGCGATTTCATCATGGCCGGCCTCGACAGCCGTCGGGCGCAGGTCGCCGGACGCGACACGATCGGCACTGGCAACGGCCTGGGCCAGTGGCCGGGTGATGGAACGGGTAATGGCGATGGCGATGATCAGCGTCAGCAGCAGGCAGAATGCGGAGATGCCGGCGGCAATACTGAACAGTCCTTCTGCCGTCTGCTCGGCATTCAGCGCCCCCTGGTTGGCGAGCACGGAGGACTGGTGATTCAGCTGCTCGAGCAATTGCATCAATTCCAGATGGCGCGGCTTCTGCCTGATCAGTGCCGCGGTGGCCTCGTCATGGCGATTGGCCAGCCCGAGCCTGAGAATGTCCAGCTGGGCCGGCTTGAGTGCCTGGTACCGGTCGCGGATGCTGGCTGCCAGCGCATGAATGGGACTGCTTCGGTCGAAGCGGGCCAGCAGTTTTTGCTGTTTATTGAACAGGCTCATCATGTCCGCCTGCAACTGCTTCAATTCCTGGCTGTAGCTGACCATTAATATCGGGTCGCTGGTCAATACCAGGTCACGCAGCAGGATGCGTTCCCGCAACTGGAGAATCTCCAGCTGGGAGGCATTTTCCAGCATCGGCAGGCTGTTGTCGGAAACGCCCAACGTATCCTGCTCGATTTGTCTGACGCCGAAAATAACCAGCATGGCCATGCTGATCAGCAACAAGGTAATGGCGCCGAATGCGATGGCCAGGCGGTGGCCAATCCTGAATCTGTTCAAGGGAGGGTCCTCTGTTTGGTGCTGACGGGCAAATTCGATGCCCGCGATGATATCGGCCCGGAGTGGCATCGAAACAGGGAACGCGCGCTTGAAACAAGGACAACAGTTTTTGCCGGCGGGATGGAGATTCAAGCCGGCCGCAGACAAAACAAAGGACGCCAGCCTGTGGGGCTGGCGTCCTTTCCGGGGGCTGGCGACTTATTCTTCGTCAGGCGCGTTCAACGCGTTGATCGAATAGCCGGCATCCACATAGGTGATTTCGCCGGTAATGCCCGACGACAGATCGGACAGCAGGAAAGCGGCCGTGTTGCCGACTTCCTCGATCGTCACGTTGCGGTGCAGCGGCGAGTTGGATGCAGCCATTTTCAGCAACTTGGAGAAGCCGGAAATGCCGGAAGCGGCGAGGGTCTTGATCGGACCGGCGGAAATGCCGTTGGCACGGATCCCGTCACGGCCGACTGCCGACGCGGTAAAGCGCACGCTGGCTTCCAGGCTGGCCTTGGCCAGGCCCATCACATTGTAGTGCGGCACGGCGCGCACGGCGCCGAGGTAGGTCAGTGCGAGCAGTGCACCATTGCGCCCCTGCATCATCGGACGCGCGGCCTTGGCCAGCGCCGGGAAGCTGTACGACGACACGTCGTGCGCGACGCGGAACGCCTCGCGCGACAGGCTGTCGAGGAAGTTGCCTTCCAGCGATTCGCGCGGTGCAAAGGCGATGGCATGGACCAGACCGTCAAGGCCGTCCCAGTGCTGGCCGAGCTCGACAAACAACTGGTCGATGTCCTCGTCCACGGTGACGTCGCACTTCAGCACCAGTTCGCTGCCGAAATCGTTCTTCGCCAGATCGGCCACGCGATCCTTGAGCTTGTCGCTCACATAGGTAAAGGCCAGTTCAGCGCCTTCACGCTTACAGGCTTCGGCGATGCCGTAGGCGATGGAACGGTTGGAGAGCAGTCCGGTGATCAGGATCTTCTTGCCCTGCAGAAATCCCATTTGGCTATCCTTCTCGGTTGGAATTGCGCGATTATAGCGTGTCAGACCACAACCCGCTGCCTGGTCCCGATGCGCCTACTCCCTGCAGTCCTGATGACGGTGGCTCTCGCCTGCGTCGTACCCGCCGCCATGGCCTCCTCATCGGTGGCGCTCGGCTATACGCCCAAATACCCGGCCGGCTTCCGCCAGTTCGATTACGTGAACGGCGACGCGCCCAGGGGAGGGCGTCTGCGACTGCCTGCGCTGGGCAGCTTCGACACACTGAATCCGTTTACGCTGAAGGGCGACAAGGAGGCTGGCGTCGCCGCGCTGATGTTCGATACGCTGGCGGAAAAATCGCTGGACGAGCCATTCTCGCTGTACGGGCTGCTTGCGGACGACATGCGGCTGGCGCCGAACGGCAAGTCGGTGACCTTTCACCTGAATCCGCGCGCCCGCTTCAGCAATGGCGACCCGGTCCTGGCGGCCGATGTGGTCGCGTCGTTCAATGCCCTGACCCGTGACAAGTCGGCCCACCCGCGTTACCGCTTCTACTGGGCCGACATTACCCGCGCGGTGGCGGTCGGCCCGCTGACGGTGCGGTTCGACTTTCGCGAGCGCAATGCCGAGCTGCACATGATCATTGCCGAGCTGCCGATTTTTTCGCGCAAGTGGGGCAATGGCAAGCCACTCGGCGAACGGACGCTGATCGCGCCGATCGGCAGCGGTCCGTACCGGCTGAAAAGCTATCAGCTTGGCCGGCAGAGCGTGTTCGAGCGCCGTGATGACTACTGGGCCCGTGACCTGCCGGTCCGGCGCGGCATGTTCAATTTCGACCAGGTGGTGTTCCGCTATCTGCGTGACGACACGGTGCGACTGGAATCGTTCAAGGCTGGCGAATACGATGTGTCGTCGGAAAATATCGCCAAGCAGTGGGCGCGCGGCTACCGTGGCGAGCGCTTCGACGATGGCCGCATCGTCAAGGCGACCTTTCCGCACCAGAACCCGCAGGGAATGCAGGGCTTCGCGATGAATCTGCGCCGGGCGCCGTTCCAGGACCGTCGCGTGCGCGAGGCCATGGTGCTGGCCTTCGATTTCGAGTGGGCCAACCACAAGCTGTTCTATGACCAGTACTCGCGCAGTAATAGCTACTTTTCCAACAGCGAGCTGGCGGCGCAGGGCATGCCGTCGGCGGCCGAGCTGAAACTGCTGGAACCGTATCGCGGGCAACTGCCGCCAGCGGTCTTTGGCCCGGCAGTCATGGCACCGGACAATGGCTCGCCGGCGGCGCTGCGCGCCAATCTGCGCCGGGCGGCGGCGCTGCTGACCGAGGCCGGTTACCCGATGCGCGGCGCGCAGCGGGTCGATGCGCGCGGCCGGCCGCTGGAACTGGAGTTTCTGACTTTTTCCAAGGCCTACGAGCGCATCATCGCGCCGTATGCGCGAAACCTGGCCCGGCTCGGCATCCTGCTCAGCGTGCGGACGGTCGATCCGGCGATCTACCAGCAGCGCAGTGATGATTTCGATTTCGACATGACTGTGGCCGTCTATCCGATGTCGCTGTCGCCGGGCAACGAGATGTTCGAGTTCTTCGGCTCGAAAACTGCCGAATCGCGCGGGTCGACCAATACCGTCGGCTTGAAGAGCCCGGTGGTTGATCACCTGCTCGGCGAGTTCACCCGTTTCCAGAATCGCGAACAGCTGGTCACGGCCAGCCATGCGCTCGACCGCGTGCTGCGTGCCGACTACCTGATGGTGCCGAACTGGCACCTGGCCAGGCACCGCATTGCCTACTGGAACCGCTTTGGCTACCCGAAGACTCTGCCGCGCTACTACCAGCCGCTGGACTGGGTGATCCGCACCTGGTGGGAAGTGCGGCCGGCAACGCGGGATGCCGACGCGGACGACGGGGCGGGGCGCGCCGGCTGACCCGTGCCTGCCGCGTCAGGGCGCCTGCCTGGCCCCGCCAATCCACGCCAGCCGTTCGCGCCAGATCCTCGGTGCCCGGCGGCACAGCAGCAGCATGGCGAGCAGATTGCCGAGCGACACCAGCAGGAACAGCAGCGAGATACTGTCGGTCAGCGCCAGCACCACGGCGCTGGCGACGGTAGCGGCCACCATGTACAGACCGTTGACGATATTGTTCGCCGCAATGGCCTGGGCACGGAAATCCTCCGGTGCGGCGGTCTGCAGCCAGGTGTACAGCGGCACGGTGAAGAAGCCGCCGGACACGCCGAGCAGAAACAGGTCGGCCATGTCGCGCCAGTGCGCCGGGCTGGTCAGGAAAGTGGCCATCGACAGCAGCGGGCCCTGCCACGGAGCATGGGTGGACAGGAACAGATCGATGCCGAACAGGGTCATGCCGGCGCCGCCCAGCAGCACCAGACCGAGCTGGAGCCGGCCAGCCGACAGCTTTGCGCACAGGATCGATCCGCTGGCAATGCCGATCGAGAACAGCGCCAGAATCAGCGTATACACATTGGCGTCGCCGCCGAGGTGCAGCCGGGTAAACGTCGGCAACTGGGTGGTATAGACCGCGCCGAGCAGCCAGAACCAGGAAATGCCCATGATGGCCGAGCCGACATCCGGATAGCGGCGCACCCGGCGCAGCAGCACCCAGGTATCGCCGGCGATATTGGCTGACAGGCGCAGCTTCGGAGCGGGGGCCGGGGCGGCCGGAATCAGCAGGCTGGCCAGCAGGCCGGCGAGGGCGACCGCGACCAGAATCCCGACCGTGGTGTGCGAGCCGGACTGGACCATCAGCGCGCCGCCGATCTGGCCGACCAGAATGGCGACAAAGGTTCCCATTTCGATCAGGCCGTTACCGCCGATCAGCTCGTGCTCGCGCAGATGCTGCGGCAGGACCGCGTATTTGACCGGGCCGAAAAAAGTCGAATGGGCGCCCATCAGGAACAGCGCGGTCAGCAGGGCGCCGACGGTGTGGGTATAGAAGCCCCAGGCGGCCAGCAGCATGATGGCGACTTCGGCAATCTTGACCCAGTGCGCGACCCGCGATTTGTCGATTTTCTCCGCCAGCCGGCCGGCCGTGGCCGAAAACAGGAAGAACGGCAGGATGAACACGCCGGCGGCCATGTTGACGATCTGCGCCGGCGGCAGGCCGGCGAAGGACAGCCCGGCATAGCTGACCAGCACCAGGAAGGCGGTTTTCAGCAGGTTGTCGTTCAGCGCGCCCAGAAACTGGGTGCAGAAAAGCGGCAGGAAACGACGGGTCGGGAAGAAGGCAAAGGACGAGGCCACAGCAGCCTTTCGGATACGGAGGGCGAAAGGATACCCGCAAGCGCCTGGCCCCGGCGAGTTACAGCAACTGGAAGACCAGCCGGGCGGCAATCCGCGCGGTGTGGCTGTCGATATCGTGGCGCGGGTTCAGTTCGGCCAGTTCGGCCAGCCGGAGCTTGCCACTGGCGCGGACCTGGGCTGCGATGCGCTCGATGACCGCCAGCTCGACCCCGAACGCCGCCGGCGCCGACACGCCGGGTGCGACGCTGGCCGGCAGCACATCCAGATCGATGCTCAAATGGATGACGTCCACCCGGTCGATGAAATCGCCGAGGATGGCCGGATGCCAGTCCCGCATCGACTGGTCGTCCACCCACTGCACACCGAGTTCGCGGGCGCGGGCGAACAGCGCGGCGGTATTGGACGGCGCGGCGACACCGAGGCATGCATAGTGGAATGGCCAGCCCCGGGCGGCGCAGTCGTCGGCGATCTGGCGGAACGGCGTGCCGGAGGTCGCGCGGTCACCGGCGCGCAGATCGAAGTGGGCATCGAGATTGATGATGCCGATGACCGGTGGCCGCGACTGGCGGGCGCAGTGCGCCGCCAGCCCCTGCCAGGAACCGAAAGCCACCTCGTGGCCGCCGCCGAGCACCAGCGGGCGGTGTCCGGCATCGAGCAGTGTCGCCACTTGTTCGCCGAGCTCCTGCTGGGCGGCCTCCAGGGCGTCACCGTCGCAGCGCACGTCGCCGGCGTCGTACAGCGGCCGCTCGCCATGCCAGGCCAGTCCGGCCAGCGCGCTGCGGATCGCTGCCGGCCCGCCGGCCGCACCGATGCGGCCGTGATTGCGGGCAACGCCGGCATCGCAGGCGAAGCCGATCAGCGCCGTGCCGGGGGCATCGGCGCGCGGGGAGAGGACCTGCTGGTGCCAGCGCCGGCCCAGCGGGCCTTCCTCGCTGTCGATGCGGCCATGCCAGATGGACGGGTCAAACGGAAGGAACATGATCGGGTATCCCGTTGAAGATGCGCTGGGCCAGCGGGTTGTAGCCCAGATGGTAGGACAGCTCGGCCGGATGCCCGATCTCCCACAGCGCCAGATCGGCGCGCAGGCCGATGGCCAGCCGGCCGCGGTCGGCGAGGCCAAGCGCGGCCGCTGCATGGCGGGTCACGCCGGCCAGGGCCTCGGCCGGCGTCAGGCGGAACAGGGTGCAGCCGAAATTCATGGTGGTCAGCAGCGAGGTCAGCGGAGAGGTGCCCGGATTGCAGTCGGTTGCCAGTGCCATCGGCACGCCGGCGTCGCGCAGCGCGGCGACCGGCGGCAGCCGGGTTTCGCGCAGGAAGTGAAAGGCGCCCGGCAGCAGCACGGCGATGGTGCCGGCGCGGCGCATGGCCGCGATGCCGTCGGTCGACAGCCATTCAAGATGATCGGCCGACAGGGCGCCGAACCCGGCGGCCAGCGTCGCACCGCCCTGGTCGGACAACTGCTCGGCATGCAGCTTGCAGGCGATGCCGCGTTCGCGCGCGGCCGTGAACAGCCGGCCGACCTGGGCCGGGGTGAAACCGACCTGCTCGCAGAACGCATCGACGGCGTCGATCAGTCCTTCGTCGTCCAGCGCCGGCAGTACGACCTCGACCAGATGGTCGATATAGTCGTCGGCGCGGTCGGCATACTCCGGCGGCACGGCGTGCGCGCCGAGAAAAGTGGTGCGGACGGTGACGCCTTCGGCCGCGAGGCGATGGGCGACGTGCAGCATCCGGCGTTCGGTGTCGAGATCGAGGCCGTAGCCGGACTTGATCTCGACCGTGGTCGTGCCCTCGCCGATCAGCGCGGCCAGCCGTTTTCTTGCGCTGAGATACAGGCTGTTGTCGTCGGCGGCGCGGGTGTCGCGCACGGTCGAGCGGATGCCGCCACCGGCGCGGGCGATATCGGCATAGCTGGCGCCGTTCAGGCGCAGGTCGAACTCGCGGGCACGGTTGCCGGCGTATACCAGGTGGGTGTGGCAGTCGATCAGCCCGGGCGTCAGCCAGCCGCCATGGCCGTCGATTTCCCGCCGTGCGGCCAGCCCGGCCGGCACGGCGCTGTCGGCGCCGAGCCAGTCGATGCGGCCATCGCGGATGCTCAGTGCGGCATCCCGGCATTCGCCGTAACTGCCAGCGCCGCCTTCGACACCGGCGAGATGTACGCGGCGGATCAGCAGATCGGCTTGCATGGCGCCTCCATCAGGTCAGTGATCCAGCATAGGCAATTGCAGGCCGGCGTCACGCGCGGTTTGCCGGGCCAGCGGATAGCCGGCATCCGCGTGCCGCATCACGCCGCTGGCCGGGTCATTGAACAGCACCCGCTTCAGCCGGCGGTCGGCCGCCTCGCTGCCATCGCAGACGATGACCATGCCGGCATGCTGGCTGAAGCCCATGCCGACCCCGCCGCCGTGATGCAGCGATACCCAGGTGGCACCACCGGCGGTGCTCAGCAGCGCATTCAGCAATGGCCAGTCCGACACCGCGTCCGAGCCGTCGGCCATGGCCTCGGTCTCGCGGTTCGGGCTGGCGACCGAGCCGGTATCGAGATGATCGCGACCGATGACCACCGGCGCTTTCAGTTCGCCGTTGCGCACCATCTCGTTGAAAGCCAGGCCGAGCCGGTAGCGGTCGTGGACGCCGACCCAGCAGATGCGTGCCGGCAGCCCCTGGAAGGCGATGCGCTCGCGCGCCATGTCCAGCCAGTGGTGCAGGTGGGCATCGTCCGGGATCAGCTCCCTGACCTTGCTGTCGGTACGGTAGATGTCCTCCGGGTCGCCGGACAGCGCGACCCAGCGGAACGGGCCCTTGCCCTCGCAGAACAGCGGCCGGATATAGGCCGGCACGAAGCCGGGGAAATCGAACGCCCGGTCGACACCCATCTCCAGCGCCACCTGGCGGATGTTGTTGCCGTAGTCCAGCGTTGCCGCACCGCGTGCCTGCAGCGCCAGCATGGCGCGGACCTGAACGGCCATCGACTGTCTGGCCGGCAGGATGACCGACTGCGGATCGCGGCGCCGGGCCTCGTGCCAGCGGTCGATATCCCAGCCCTGCGGCAGGTAGCCGTTGACCGGGTCATGGGCGCTGGTCTGGTCGGTGACCACGTCCGGGGTGATGCCGCGCGCCACCAGCTCGCTGAAGACGTCGGCGGCATTGCCAAGCAGGCCGATCGACAGTGGCCGGCCATCACGGCGGGCGGTTTCGATCATCTCCAGCGCCTGGTCCAGCGTGTCGGCCTTGCGGTCGAGGTAGCGGGTACGCAGGCGGAAATCGATTCTCGAGGCGTCGCATTCGACCGCGATCATCGAAAAGCCGGCCATGGTGGCGGCCAGCGGCTGTGCGCCGCCCATGCCGCCCAGCCCGCCGGTCAGGATCCAGCGCCCGGCCGGCTGGCCGTCGAAGTGCTGGCGGGCGACGGCAAAAAAGGTTTCATACGTGCCCTGGACGATGCCCTGGGTGCCGATGTAGATCCAGCTGCCGGCCGTCATCTGGCCATACATCATCAGCCCCTTGCGATCCAGCGCGTTGAAGTGCTCCCAGGTGGCCCAGTGCGGGACCAGGTTCGAGTTGGCAATCAGCACCCGCGGCGCATCGGCGTGGGTGCGGAACACGCCGACCGGCTTGCCGGACTGGATCAGCAGCGTCTCGTCCTCGTCCAGCGCCCGCAGTGAGGCGAGAATCTGGTCGAAACACGCCCAGTCGCGCGCGGCGCGGCCGATGCCGCCATAGACGACCAGCGCCTGCGGATGCTCCGCCACCTCGGGGTCGAGATTGTTCTGGATCATCCGGTAGGCGGCCTCGATCAGCCAGTTCTTGCACGACAGCGTGGTGCCGCGCGGCGCGTGTATCTCGCGGGACGGATCAAGGCGCGGGTCGGTCGGGGACGAGTGGGGCATGGGAAAATCTCCGCAGTGTGTGCATGTCAGGCTGTCCGACATGCGGGGCGCGCACGCCGTGGCCGGCAACTGTCACCGAGTGTAGTGCGGAGAATTTGTATAGACAAGTTGTGGCGCACGTGCGCCGCAAAAAGAAACCGCCACGAGGGCGGTCTGGGCTGTCTCCGCACCCCGCGACAAAGCACGGGCGAGGGAGCGGAAGATCAGGCGGCGGGTGCCGGGACCGGTTTGAGCTGCGTTCCCGGGCTGCTCCGTTTCAGCATCTCGATCACGGACTCGACGGTGATGGTGTCGATCTGGCCGGCCATCCGGCGCTGGGTCGGATGGTCGTCGAACGCCACATTGGCACGGAACATCCGCCCGCCCAGCCGCTTCATCGCGCCGATCTGCAGCGTGCCGGGCTGATAGCCGGCCGACTGCAGCCAGGCCTGCGCGTCGGCACGACGGGCAAACTGGCGACCGGCCAGCGCTTCCGACAGCACTTCCAGCACCCACTGGTTGGAGTTCTGGTACTGGGTCGAGTACGGGTAGGCCAGCATGTTGTAGCGGGACGCGTGCATCTGCTCCAGCGAGGCCGGATTGCGCAGCAGCAGGCGCAGGCGGGCCTGGGTCTGTGCGTCGGGAATCACGACCAGCGACTCGTACGAGAACATGTCGTCGAGGAAGAAATTGGCCAGCCCCTCGCGCCACAGCACCGAGGTGGCCTGGCCGCAGTCGTTCAGCAGGTGGCTGACCCGCCACGGCTGGCCGGGGGCATCGCGGGTGACAAAGGCGGCGTGGGAGTAGTGCAGCCCGTACTCGGACAGATCCTGGCCGACCCGTGCAATCACGGCCACGTCGGGCGACAACTGGTCGAGCTGCTGCTGCAGGGCCAGCCCGCTGCGGAACGCGCTGCGCACGGTGGCCGGTTCCAGCGGGGTTTCGTGGCAGGTCTGGCCGGCATGGGCGGGCAGGGCAGCCAGCATCGCCGTCAGCAGCGGCAGCAGGCAGGCAAGGCGGCGCGCGCTCATGGCTGCAGCGCCGGTGCGGCTTCCTGGTCGACCCGGCTGCGGTGCAGCAGCGCTTCGCCGGCTGTGTTCGGGATAAAGGCCAGCAGCTTGCCCATATAGACCAGCGAGTGACCGGTGGCCTCGGACACGACATTGACTGTCTTGCCGACGGACAGCCCGGCGGCGCGCACGGCGGAGGCGGACATGGCCACCGTGGCCTTGCTGCCGTCGGCCGCTTTTTCCAGCACGACGCGGAAGGTGTCGGCCGATCCTTCGACCAGCGACACCACGACCAGGCCCGAACCGAACGCCCCGGCGACCGAGCCCTGGAGCGGATGGCCGGTTACCGACAGCAGCGGCGAGGCGGCAACGGACATCCCGCCCAGGCTGGCGGTTTCGGATGCGCCCTTGGCGAAGGCGGCTGCCGGCATCAGGCTGGCAGCGCAGGACAGGAACAGGGCAATCGTGGTTTTCTTGACGTGCATGATGGGACCATGGCTATGACGAAGGCGCATTGTAGCCGATACGTCATGTGCTTATGTCATGGCTGGCCATCGTGCCCACTCAGAATGCGCCGGCAAACTGGAAGCGCGATCCCGGATGCCACAGCGTGACATCGGTGGCGATGCGCCCGTGCGCCCAGGTGCGACGCTGCAGGACCAGGCACGGGTCGCCGATGTCCATCCGCAGCCGGTGCCGTGCGGTCGCGTCCGGCATCCGCGCGATGATCAGGTATTCGGCCCGCTGCATCGGCGCTTCGCGCGTCATGTAGGCGTTCGGCGTCAGGGTGCGGAAGTCCTGCTCCAGATAGTGCGGATACAGCTGCGGATTCACGAAGCGGTCCTCGAGCTGGATCGGCACGTCATTGTCGAAGTGGAGCAGGCGCGAGTGGAATGCTTCGTCGCCCAGATCGAGTTCCAGCGCCTGCAGTGCCGCGCGGTCGCGGGTCCGTTCCAGCAGCAGCACCTCGCAGTGGTGGTGATGGCCGCGGCTGGCGATTTCGTCGGCGATATTCCGGATCTGCACCAGCGTGGACTGGTACTTCTGCCCGGCGACAAAGGTGCCGGCGCCCTGGATCCGGGTCAGTACCTGTTCTGCGGTCAGCTCGCGCAAGGCACGGTGCACGGTCATCCGCGACACGGCGAACTGCTTGAGCAGTTCGTGCTCGGACGGAATCTGCTCGCCGGTCTGCCAGATGCCCTGCTCGATCTGGCGGCGGACATAGGCCTTGATCTGGGCATAGGCGGGAACGGGTTTGGGCTGGACGGGGCTGGGCATGGGCAGGGCCGGCGACGGAATGGCCGGCACTATAGCATGGCTTGTATAGCCAACCGGGCGCGGCGGACGGCGCCGGGACGCTGCGGTATGCTGGTCGGGAATCCAGTCATGCGGGGAGTGAGCGACATGCCCAGAATCGTCGCCAGGCACATTGTCAAAATCTTCGGCCACGGCAGTGAGCGGGCACTGGCCATGCTGCGCCAGGGGGCGGCCAAGGCCGAGGTGCTGGCCGCGACCGGCTGCACGGTCGGCCTCGACGATGTGTCGCTGGAGATCGACGCCGGGCAGGTGTTCGTGATCATGGGGCTGTCCGGTTCCGGCAAGTCGACGCTGGTGCGCCATTTCAACCGGCTGATCGACCCGACCGCCGGTGAAATCCTGATCGATGGCGAAGACATCCTGCAACTGGATGCTGCCGGGTTGCGCGCCTTGCGCCGGCGCTCGGTCAGCATGGTGTTCCAGCACTTTGGCCTGCTGCCGCACAAGAGCGTGCTCGACAACGTGGCCTACGGGCTGGTGGTGCGCGGCGAGAGACCTGCGCGCGCGCGCGAGGCGGCACGACACTGGATCGACAAGGTCGGCCTGGCCGGCTACGAGGCCATGCGGCCGGATGCGCTGTCCGGCGGCATGCGCCAGCGGGTCGGGCTGGCGCGGGCGCTGACCGCCGATACCGACATCCTGCTGATGGACGAGGCCTTTTCCGCACTGGACCCGCTGATCCGACGGGAAATGCAGGACCAGTTGCTTGAGCTGCAGGCGACACTGCACAAGACCATTGTCTTTATCACCCACGATATCGACGAGGCATTGCGGCTCGGCCAGCGCATCGCCGTGTTGCGCGATGGCCGGCTGGTCCAGGTCGGCGACGCCGACGATATCGTCAACCGGCCGGTCGACGACTACGTGCGGCGCTTTGTCGACCGGCGCTAGTCGAAAGCCAGCGGGCTGTGCGCAGCGAACGCGCCCTCGCGGACCAGGGCGGTCACGGCGGCAATGTCGGGGGCGAAATAGCGGTCGATATCGCAATGCGGCACATGGCGGCGCAGCAGCGACATGACCTCGCGCAGGCGCGGGCTGGTGACGTGCGGGCCGCGCAGGTCGATGCCCTGTGCCGCCGCCAGCAGCTCGATGGCGAGAATGGCCGCGGTATTGTCGGCCAGATCGGCCAGCTTGCGCGCGGCAAAAGTCGCCATCGACACATGGTCTTCCTGGTTGGCCGAGGTTGGCAGCGAGTCGACCGAGGCCGGATGGGCCAGGGTCTTGTTTTCGCTGGCCAGCGCGGCGGCGGTGACATGGGCAATCATGAAGCCGGAATTGACGCCGCCATCCCTGACCAGGAACGGTGGCAGGCCGGACAGCGTGGCGTCGATCAGCAGCGCAATGCGCCGCTCGGCGATCGAGCCGATCTCGGCGACGGCCAGCGCCAGGTTGTCGGCGGCGAAGGCGACCGGTTCGGCGTGGAAATTGCCGCCGGACAGCACTTCGTCGCTGTCCGGGAAAATCAGCGGGTTGTCGGATACGGCGTTGGCCTCGATCAGCAGCACCGAGGCGGCATGACGCATCTGGTCGAGGCAGGCGCCCATGACCTGGGGCTGGCAGCGCAGGCTGTAAGGGTCCTGCACCTTGCCGCAGTCGCTGTGTGACAGGTTGATGGCCGAGCCTTCCAGCAGCGTGCGGTAAGCCGCGGCGGCGTCGATCTGGCCGGCCTGGCCGCGCAGCGCGTGGATGCGCGGATCGAACGGCGCCGTCGAGCCGGCGGCGGCATCCACCGACAGACTGCCGGCCACCAGCGCGGTACGGAACAGATCCTCGATCGCGAACAGATTGTGCAGCGCCAGCGCCGTCGACGCCTGGGTGCCGTTCAGCAAGGCCAGCCCTTCCTTGGCCGCCAGGGTCATCGGTTGCAGGCCGGCCGCGGTCAGCCCTTCCGCCGCCGGCGCGCGCCGGCCGGCGATGAATACCTCGCCGACACCGAGCAGCGCGGCGGACAGGTGCGCCAGCGGTGCCAGGTCGCCGGAAGCGCCGACCGAACCCTTGACCGGAATCAGCGGCAGCACGTCGGCGTTGTACAGCGCAATCAGGGCGTCCATGGCCACGCGGCGGACGCCGGAATGTCCCCGGCCGAGGCTGGACAGCTTCAGGGCGATCATCAGCCGGACTACCGGCGCCGGCATCGGCTCGCCGACGCCGACCGCATGCGACAGCACCAGATTGCGCTGCAGCAGTTCGAGCTGATCGTGCGGGATGTGCGTGCTGGCCAGCCGGCCGAAGCCGGTGTTGATGCCATAGGCCGGCGCACCCCGGGCGGCAATGCGTGCCACGGTATCGGCGCAGGCGTCGATGGCGGCAGCGGCGGCCGGATCGAGTTCCAGCGGGGGCGCGTCACGGTCGACAAGACGCAGTTGCGCCAGGGTCAGGGCGCCGGGAGTGAGCGTGAGCATACAGTCATCCTGTGAGCGGGTCGGAGTGCGGATGAGTGTAATGTATAGTCAATTCGTCTGGCTATATTGTCAGACAGAAAGACGATTTATTCCCGTTTGCGCCCAGAATAGTGGGGAATTAGTGAATATTTAAGAATTCATTACCGGATATGTATAGACATTTGGCGGGCGTGGCGATTCATGCTGCGTCCCACAGCGGCAGCGTGATGCCGATGCCGGCATCGTCGTCGTCCCCGAAGCGGACGCCGACGCCGAGCAGGCGCACCGGCT
Source organism: Microvirgula sp. AG722 (assembly GCF_003269145.1). Taxonomy (NCBI): domain Bacteria; kingdom Pseudomonadati; phylum Pseudomonadota; class Betaproteobacteria; order Neisseriales; family Aquaspirillaceae; genus Microvirgula; species Microvirgula sp. AG722. Next base: position 56,165 of record NZ_QLTJ01000005.1, read on the forward strand.
TGCCGCCGCGTGCCCAGGCGCTGTCGAGCAGCAGCGAGAACACCTCGCGGTCCGGCTGCGTGCACAGGCATTCCATGCTGGTCTGGCGGAAGTCGTGGAAGCGGATCTTGACGATGGCCTTGTGCGGCGTGCGCGGATCGGCAGCGCGGGCCAGGCGGCGGAAGAAGTCGTCGCACAGCGCCGGCAGCGCGGCCCGGCAGGCGGCCAGGTCGGGCAGATCCTGCGCATAGGTGTACTCGACCGACAGCGACTTGCGCACCCGCTCGCTGACCACCGGCCGGCTGTCGATGCCGCGACACTGGTAGTACAGCGAACGGCCCAGCTTGCCGAAATGCTGCTCCAGCGCTTCCGGCGTCCATGCCTGCAGGCTGGCGCAATCACTGACGCCGAGCCGGGCCAGCCGGGCGGCCGTTGCCTGACCGACCCCCCACAGCTTTGACACCGGCAGCGGGCGGATAAAGGCGTCAACGGCTGACGGTGGCACCACGAACTGGCCGTCGGGCTTGTTCCAGTCGCTGGCGATCTTGGCCAGCAGCTTGTTGCCGGCGATGCCGGCGCTGGCGGTGATGCCGACCTCACGCGCGATCCGCGCCCGGATCTCCTCGGCCATCAGTGTCGCGCTGCCCTGACAGTGGGGCTGACCGCTGACATCGAGATAGGCTTCGTCCAGCGACAGCGGCTCGACCCGGTCGGTGTACTCGAGAAAAATGCGGCGGATGGCCTGCGACGCCTCGCGGTAGCGCGGGAAGTCCGGCGGCAGCAGGACCAGGTCGGGGCAGGCCAGCATTGCGCGGCGGGTGGACATGGCCGAACGCACGCCGAAGCGGCGGGCCAGGTAGTTGCTGGTGGCGATGACGCCGCGCTGGTCGGAGGCGCCGCCGATGGCCAGCGGCACCTCGCGCAGCGCCGGGTTGTCGCGCATCTCGACCGACGCGTAGAAGCAGTCGCAGTCGACATGGATGATCTTGCGCTCGGCGCTCATGGATGACGATTGCCGTGGCGGGGCGAGCTCAGTGCGAGCAGCCGCAGCCTTCACCGCAGCCGTGGTCGTCGTGATCGTGTTCATGATCGTGGACCGCATCGATATCGGCGAACAGCAACGGCGCGGCGGCAAAGTGGCCCTGGCTCAGCTTCATTGCCTGCAGGTATTCGCCGAAATCACGGCACAGGATGGTTTCGATCAGCCCGCCGATCTCGATGTCGAGCAGAAAGGCGACCGGGCCGAAACCGTCCAGCGTCACCGGCTGTTGCTCGGCGAACGCCGTGCTCCACACCGAGCCCACGCCCTCGGCCGCACCGACCCGGGTAAAGCCGAGCTGTTGCAGATAGGCCTCGACGTCGTCGCAGTCCTGATCGTCGGCAAACAGCGGGTCCTTGGTCAGTGCGACCAGACGGCCGCCCTCGATGCAATGTGCCATGGTGATGTTCCTGTCAGTGCCGGGGCCCGGATGGGCCGAGGCGGGCATTTTACGCCCAGGCGCCGGGAGCGGCGACGCCGTTGCCGGCCTGATTCGCCGGCAACGGCATCCGGGGCTTACTTCTTCGCGCTGCGGGCGTCGTACGCGGCCTGATTGGCCAGGTAGTGGGCAAGGCGCGCGGCCTTGCGGGCGACGCGGGCTGCTTCCTCGTCGGCCTTGGCCTTGGCCGCCGCCGCGTTGCGGGCCTTTTTCGCGGCCTTGGCGGCCTCGCGCGCTTCGGCTTCAGCCGCATCGAGGGCGGCGACTTCCTCGCGACTCAGACCCGGGCCGGTCTTCTCGAACCAGGCGATGCTCTCGACGTGGCCGGTATGCGGGAACATGTTGACGATGCCGGCTGCCTTCAGCGTGTAGCCCTTGATATTGACCAGCACGCCGGCATCGCGTGCCAGGGTGGCCGGGTTGCACGACACGTAGACGATGCGTGATGGCGCGTCTTCGTTCAGCGATTTGACCAGATCGATGGCGCCGTCGCGCGGCGGGTCGATCAGCATCTTGTCGAACTTGCCGAGGGCGGCCAGCGATGCCTCGGTCAGGTCGAACAGATTGGCCATGCGGTAGTCGACGCGATGATCGAGGCCGTTGTGGGTAGCGTTCTCGATGGCGCGCTCGATCAGCTGTGCGCTGCCTTCCATGCCGAGCACGGTCGCGCCGGAGCGGGCGATCGGCAGCGTGAAATTGCCCAGTCCGCAGAACATGTCGGCGATGCGTTCACCCGGCTGCGGGTCGAGCAGGCGCATCGCACGCTGGACCATCACCCGGTTGATGCCGGGGTTGACCTGGGTGAATTCGGTCGGCTTGTACGGCATCTCGATACCGAACTCCGGCAGGCGGTAGCACAGGCGCGGGGCGTCGAGCGGGTAGAACGGGTGGGCGGTGTCCGGACCTTTCGGCTGCAGCCAGAATTGCAGCGGCAGGGCGCGACCGGCATTGTGGCGGTCGGCGAAATCGCGCACGAGCGCCTCGTCGGCAGCGGTCAGCGGGTCCATGGTGCGCAGCACCAGCACGTCGACATCCTCGCCGCCGGCATATTCGATCTGCGGCATGCGCTCGCAGATCGACAGCGAGGCGATCAGCCCGCGCAGCGGCACCAGCAGCACCGAGATACGCTGCGGCAGGATGTGGCACTCGGTCATGTCGGCGATAAAGCTGGAGCGCTTTTCATGGAAACCGACCAGCACGCTGCCCTTGCGGGCGACCCAGCGCGCCGACATGCGGCCGCGATGACGGTAGCCCCATTCCGGGCCATAGATGGCCGGCAGCACGACTTCCGGCGTGACCTTGCCGATCCGGATCAGGTTGTCTTCCAGCACGCGCTGCTTGACGGCGACCTGGGCATTGAACTCGACGTGCTGCATCGAGCAGCCGCCGCAGACATTGAAATGCGGGCAGCGCGGTCTGGCGCGCATGAAGCTTTCTTCCAGCACCCGGGTACAGTCGGCGTTCTCGTAGGTGGCCTTGCTCCGGTAGGACTGGTATTCGACACGCTCGAAAGGCAGCGCGCCGTCGATGAACAGCGTCTTGCCGTCGACGTGGGCCACGCCGTGGCCGTCATGGTCGAGCGATTCGATGGTGGCGATGGGTAACATATGTTTACAATTCACGCGAAAACGCTATTTTCTCAAAAAACGCGCAGTCGTTCAGACCTTTCCTGAGGCCACGAGTATCTAATGCCCATGTTCACCCCGATCCGACGTTCTCTTTTCACCCTGGTCCTGCTCGGCGCATCCGCCGTGGCGGCCCCGTCGCGCGCGGCGCCGGTGCCGGACGTGCAGGTCAGCGAGACCGGTTATCACGTGGTGATCAATCTGCCGCAGACCCGGCTGTTCCTGTATCGCGACGGCAAACTGGACACGATTTACCCGGTTGCGGTCGGCAAGACGCTGACCCAGACACCGGCCGGCGAATACTGGGTGACCGGCATTTATCACAACCCGGCCTGGCATGTGCCCAAGTCGATCCAGGCCGAGATGAAGAAAAACGGCAGGACGGTGCAGACCGTGGTGCCGGCCGGGCCGAACAATCCGCTCGGCAAGGTGTTTGTCCGCTTTGGCGAGCCCCGGCTGGGTCTCGGCATTCACGGCACCAATGCGCCGTCCAGCGTGCCGGGTTTCCGCAGCCACGGCTGCGTGCGCATGCGCAACGACGACGTGCTGACCCTGGCCCGGACGGTGTCGACCGATGTGCCGGTCTCGGTCATCAACCAGTCGGTGATCATGAATACCGACGCGCGCGGCGACCTGTGGCTGACGTCCTATCCGGACATCTACAAGACCGCGACCACCGGCCCGGCGGAAGTCACCGCCGCTGCCGAGAAGTGGGGCAGCGAGCACAATCGCAAGGTCGACGGCAGGCTGGTCAAGGCGGTGCTCGGCAAGCGGACCGGCCAGCCGGTCTGCGTGACCTGCAGCGGCAGCCGGCCGGAAGTGGCCCAGGCCGGTCTGGCGCCGGTGCACTGGCTCAGCGGCTCGGCGCAGACGGATCCGTCGCCGCTGTTCTGACGGTAACGGGGGGTGGGCACCGACGGCTGCAGTGGCGTCGGTGCAGGCCCGACTGATTGCGGAACTGGTGGGCACGCCGTCAGCCTGTCTGATTCCGACACCCTCCGCCCTCGCCGCCGCGAGGGGACCTCGCTGCGCTCGTCCGTTCTCCGTGGAACGACGTGACGGTGTGGGCGCGGCCGGCTGCAGTGGCGTCGGTGCAGGCCCGACTGATTGCGAAAGTGGTGGGCACGCCGTCAGCCTGTCCGATTCCGACACCCTCCGCCCTCGCCGCCGCGAGGGGACCTCGCTGCGCTCGTCCGTTCTTCGTGGAACGGCGTGACGGTGGGCGCGGACGGTTGTACGTCGCAAGGGTTATGGACAATCTGCGGTCCGCGTAGAATACGGGTCTTCGCCTGATCCTACCGAATGCATTCCGACATGATCCGTACCCGTTTCGCTCCGAGCCCGACCGGCTTCCTGCATATCGGCGGTGTCCGCACCGCACTGTTTTCCTGGGCCTATGCCCGCAAGCATGGCGGCACTTTCGTGCTGCGCATCGAAGACACCGACCTGGAGCGGTCGACGCCCGAGTCGGTGCAGGCGATCCTCGACGGCATGCACTGGGTCGGTCTCGACTATGACGAAGGTCCGTTTTACCAGACCCATCGCTTCGATCGCTACAAGGCGGTAGTGAAAGACCTGCTGGCTTCCGGCCATGCCTACCTGTGCTACTGCAGCAAGGAAGAGCTGGACGAAATGCGCGCCGGTCAGGAAGCCCGCGGCGAGAAGCCGCGCTATGACCGCCGCTGGCGTCCGGAACCCGGCAAGACGCTGCCGCCGGTGCCGGAAGGTGTCGAACCGGTCGTGCGCTTCCGCACGCCGCTGGATGGCACCGTCGCCTGGGACGACCTGGTCAAGGGCCGTATCGAATTTGCCAATGAAGAACTCGACGACCTGATCATTGCCCGCCCGGACGGCAGCCCGACCTACAATTTCTGCGTGGTCATCGACGACTGGGACATGAATATCACCCAGGTGATCCGCGGGGACGACCATGTCAACAACACGCCGCGCCAGATCAACATCCTGAAGGCGCTGAATGCACCGCTGCCGCAGTATGCGCACCTGCCGATGATCCTGAACGCCGACGGCCACAAGATGTCCAAGCGGCGCGATGCGGTCAGCGTGGTGCAGTACGACGAGCAGGGCATTCTGCCCGAAGCGCTGCTGAACTACCTGGCCCGGCTGGGCTGGGGCCATGGCGACGACGAGTTCTTCACCATGGAACAGTTCGTCGAATGGTTCAGTCTCGAGGCCGTCAATCCGGGCCCGAGCCGCTTCGACCGTGAAAAATTCCTCTGGGTCAATCAGCAGCACATGAAGGTGGCCGACAATGGCCGGCTGGCCACACTGGTCGAGCCGCGGCTGAACAAGCTGGGCGTGAAGGCCGAAAACGGTCCGGCGCTGGCCGACGTGATCGCGCTGGTCAAGGAACGTGCGCACGACCTGAACGAACTGGCTGCGCAGTGCGACTACTTCTATGTGCGCCGCACGCCGGTCGACGCCGATCTGGCCAAGCATTTCGACGCTGACGCCCGGGCGCGCATCGGCCGCTTCGGCGAGCGCCTGGCGGCGCTGCCGGAGTGGAACGCGGAAGCGATCCATGAACTGTTCAAGCCGTTCTGCGCCGACGAGGGCATCAAGATGGGCCTGCTCGGCATGCCGCTGCGGGTGGCCGTATGCGGAACCGCGCAGACGCCGTCGGTCGATGCCGTGCTGGCGCTGATCGGTCGCGACGCGGTGCTGGCCCGCCTTCGCGCCTCCGTGCAAGGCTGACCCGTCAATCCACCTGGACCCTGTCATGACCCTGCAACTGCCTCGCGGCCCGGTGATGATCGACGTCGCCGGCGTCCGCCTGACCGACGAAGAAAAGCGCCGCCTGTCCAACCCGCTGGTCGGTGCGGTGATCCTGTTCCGGCGCAACTTCGAATCGGTCGCACAACTGCGTGCGCTGACCGGCGAGATCCGTGCGCTGCGCAGCCCGCACCTGCTGATTGCGGTCGACCACGAAGGGGGGCGCGTCCAGCGCTTCCTGGACGGGTTTACCCGCCTGCCGCCAATGCGCGTGCTGGGCGAGATGTGGGCGCGCTCGCCGGATCAGGCCCGTGACACCGCTCGCGCCGTCGGTGAAGTGCTGGCGGCCGAGCTGCGCGCCAGCGGCGTCGATCTGAGCTTCACGCCGGTGCTCGACCTCGATCATGGCGTCTGCGCGGTGATCGGCAACCGCAGCTTCCACCGCGACCCGCAAGTGGTGGCCGAACTGGCTGCCGCGCTGATCGGGGGGCTGGCGGCTGGCGGCATGATCGCCTGCGGCAAGCATTTCCCCGGGCACGGTTTCGTGGCCGGCGATTCGCACCACGAGATTCCGGTCGACCATCGCGACTACGCCGAGATCGAGCGCGACGACCTGGTGCCGTTTGCGCGTCTGGTGCGTGCCGGTCTGCACGCCGTGATGCCGGCCCACGTGGTCTACGACCATGTCGACCCGAATCCGGCCGGCTTCTCGCCGTTCTGGATCGGCACCGTGCTGCGCGAGCGGCTCGGCTTCACCGGCACCCTGTTCAGCGACGACCTGTGCATGGAAGGCGCCGCCGGCGTTGGCGACATCGTCGCCCGTGCCGAAGCGGCCTTTGCCGCCGGCTGCGACATGGCGCTGGTCTGCAACCGGCCGGACGTGGTCGACGAGCTGTTCTCGCGCTTCAGCGCACCGGCACTGCCGGCGCTGGCGGCACGGCTGGATGCCATGGCCGGGCAGGGCGATGTCGATACCTGGCGCGCCCACCTGGACAGCGAGGCGTTCCGCGCCACCCGGCAACGGGTCGCGGCACTGTCGATGCCGGCCGATGCCCTGGCCGGACCGGCCGTCGGCGAGGCCGCCTGAAGGTTTCGGCACCATGGATGACAATGGCCGGGCAATTGCCCGGCCATTGTTTTTGCTGCCTCGCAGCCGGAGGGGATGCAGATCCGCCTCCGGTCCCACTGCGGGCTACATGTCTCCGTGCTTGCTGGTGTCCAGCTCGCCTTCCCACTTCGACACCACAGCCGTGGCAACGGCATTGCCGAGCACGTTGGTGGCGGAGCGGGCCATGTCGAGGAAGTGGTCGACACCGAGGATCAGCAGCAGACCGGCTTCCGGAATGTTGAACTGGCCCAGCGTCGCCGCAATCACCACCAGCGAGGCACGCGGCACCCCGGCCATGCCCTTGGACGTGACCATCAGGATCAGCAGCATCATGATTTCCTGGGTCAGCGTCAGCTCGATGCCATAGGCCTGGGCAATGAAGATGGTCGCGAACGTGCAGTACATCATCGACCCGTCCAGATTGAACGAGTAACCGATCGGCAGCACGAACGAGGCGATCTTGTTGTTGCAGCCGAAGCGTTCGAGGTTCTCCAGCGTCTTCGGGTAGGCCGCTTCCGAACTGGCGGTACTGAAGGCCAGCAGCACCGGTTCGCGGATCGAGCGCGCCAGGCGGAACACGCTCTTGCCGAGGAACAGCGAGCCCAGCAGCATGATGACCAGCCACAGCAGCAGGATGGAGCCGTAGAAGCTCAGCATGAAGGTGCCGTAAGTGGCGAGCACGCGCAGCCCGTTTTCGGCCACCACCGCCGCCACGGCGGCGAACACCGCGACCGGGGCGAAGTTCATGATGTAGGTGGTCACCTTCAGCATGATGTGGGCGACCATGTCCATGTCCTTGATCAGCGGCTCGGCCTTCGGGCCGAGGGCTGCGGCAGCAACGCCGAAGAAGATGGCGAACACGACGATCTGCAGGATTTCATTCTTGCCCATGGCATCGATGATGCTGGTCGGGAACGCGTGATGCAGGAAGTCCTTCAGTGACATCGCCGCCTTTTCCACCCCGCTGGCCGCATTGACGTCGGGCAGTGGCAGATGGAGGCCGACGCCGGGCTGCAGCAGGTTGACCATGATCAGGCCAAGCAGCAGCGACATCAGCGACATGCAGATGAACCAGCCGAAAGTCTTGGCGCCGACGCGGCCGATGGTCGCGCCATCGCCCATGCGGGCAATCCCGACCACCAGCGTCGTGAAGACCAGCGGCGCGATGATCATCTTGATCAGGCGCAGGAAGATATCGGTCAGCAGCGAGATGTAGCTGGCGAACTCGGTGATGAAGCCGCCTTCGCCGCCATGCTGGTTGACGATGTAGCCGCAGACGATGCCGAGCACCAGGGCAAGCAGAATGTATTGTGTTAGTCGTTTTGACTGCATAGAAGCTCTCCATGACCACCGGCAGACTGCCGATGGCCACCCCTTCGGGTTATTTAGCTGTCATTCTCCAGTGTCGGGCTGCACTGGTGCCAAGGTCGCGCAGTATAACTATTGGTTTTTTGTTATGAACAAGAAATTTTCAATTCGTATCAAATTTTCTTGCCGGATTTTCGATAAAGACTGAATTTATGTCGAAAATATGTAAATTGTGTCGACGAACGGCAACAAAACCCTACATTTGCATGAATTGATGTGGATCATTGAACAGGAATCGGGTTTCCGGGTAAGCCGGTCGGTCGGTGCGATTGTCCGGCAATGCGCGCTGGCAGCCTCGCTGCACGCGGGGCGCAAAACGCGGTAAGGTAGCGCTTTTGCAACGGAACGACGTGACCCCATGATCATCGTCATGCAACGCGGCGCCAGTGACGCCGAAATCGATGCTGTCGTGGCCCGGATTCGCGAGCACGGCCTCAGCGAACATGTGTCAAAAGGTTCCGAACGCACCATTATTGGCGCGATCGGAGACGAACGACCGCTGGAGCCACGCCACTTCGAACCCCTTCCCGGCGTCGAGCGTGCGCTGCATGTGGTCAAGCCGTACCGGCTGGTCAGCCGCGAAACCCAGCCCGAGGACACCGTGGTCAGCATCCATGGCGTCAGGATCGGCGGTCCGCAGCTGCAGGTCATCGCCGGCCCCTGCTCTGTGGAAACGCCGGAACAGATGGCACTGTCGGCCGCCGGCGTCAGGGCTGCCGGTTGCCGGATGATGCGCGGCGGGGCATTCAAGCCGCGTACCAGTCCGTACAGCTTTCAGGGACTTGGCGTCGAAGGGCTGGAGCTGCTGCTGGCGGCGGCCCGGCCCGCCGGCCTGCCGGTGGTGACCGAGCTGATGGATGTGCGCATGCTCGACACCTTCATGGAGCATGACGTCGATGTGATCCAGATCGGCGCGCGCAATATGCAGAACTTCGACCTGCTGAAGGAAGTCGGCCGCATCAACAAGCCGGTGGTCCTGAAGCGCGGACTGGCCAACACCGTGTCGGAATGGCTGATGGCTGCCGAGTACATCGCCGCCGGCGGCAATCATCACATCATCCTGTGCGAGCGCGGCATCCGTACCTTTGAAACCGCTTACCGCAATACGCTGGACCTGACGGCGGTCATGGTTGCCAAGCGCGAGAGTCACCTGCCGGTCATCGTCGACCCGAGCCATGCCGGCGGCAAGGCGTGGATGGTGCCGCAACTGGCGCGCGCCGCCATCGCCGCCGGCGCCGACGGGCTGCTGATCGAAATGCATCCGTCGCCGTGCGATGCCTGGTGCGACGCCGACCAGGCGCTGTCGCCGGCCGAGCTGGCCGAGCTGATGGATTCGCTGCGCCTGATTGCCCAGGCGGTCGGCCGCACCCTCTGATCTGCTTCCGGCCGGGTGCCCACCGGCCTCCCTTTGACCATGCAGGACTCCACCATGAGCGATATCGTGCACGTCACCTTGACCCAGCAGCAGGGCTACCAGTTTCTGATCGACTTCGGTGCGGCCATGCCGACGCTGCTGGCGGATGAACCGCCGCCGCTGGGCGAGGACAGCGGTCCGTCGCCGGCCCACCTGCTGGTGGCGGCCGCGGCCAACTGTCTGCTGGCCAGCTTCCTGTTCTCCCTGTCCAAGTACAAGCAGGACGCGGGTCGCCTGACGGCCGAAGCCCGCTGCGAAGTCGGTCGCAATGCCGAAGGCCGGATGCGGGTGCTGTCGATCGACGTCGTGCTGCGCCTGGGCAAGGAGGCGGCCGAAATCGAGCATCTCGACCGCATCCTCGGCCAGTTCGAGCCGTTCTGCACCGTCTCGCAGAGCATCTCGGCCGGGGTCCCGGTCCATGTCAGCGTGCGCGATGGCCGCGATACCGTCCTGAAGGAATGAACGCGCCGCCGCCATGCCGACCGTGACCTTTGTTTCCGACCGCCTGCCGGCGCCGGTCAGCGTCGAGGCCGCGGCCGGCGAGCTGCTGCTCGAGGTGGTCCGGCGCGCCGAACTGCCGCTGTGGTGGCGCTGTGGTCACGGCACTTGCGGTGCCTGCCTGGTGCGGGTGTCGCACGCCGGCCAGCCGGTGCCGTTCCGGCTCGGGCGCAAGGAACGCAACGTCATGATCCGTCAGGGCTACCTGCCAAAGACGGCACTGGCTGACGATGACTTCATTGACTCGCCGGACCTGCCGCGCCTGGCCTGTCATATTGCCGTGACCGAAGACCTGCTGATTTCGTTCTGACATCACCTTTTGCCTTGATCCCGCCGCGCTCCCTGCATGCCTTGCTATAACGACAATCGGGCACGCCGCACGGCAGCAAGGGGATGGAGATGGATATCGGCATGGTCGGACTTGGCCGGATGGGCGCAAACATGAGTCGGCGGTTGCTGCATGGCGGCCACCGGATTACCGGGTATGACGCCGATCCGCAGGCAGTGAGCGTATTGCAGTCCCATGGTGGCAAGGCTGCCGCGTCGCTGGAAGCGCTCGTGCATGCACTGGTCGCGCCACGCGTGATCTGGCTGATGCTGCCGGCCAGCCAGATCAGCAATACGCTGTCTGCCCTGGCGCCGCTCCTGAGTGCCGGCGACTGCGTGATCGACGGCGGCAATACCTTCTATCAGGATTCGATCCGGCGGGCCCGCACCCTCGGCCTGCTCGGTCTGTCCTTTGTCGACGTGGGGGTCAGCGGCGGGGTATGGGGCCGCGAGCGAGGCTATTGCCTGATGATCGGTGGCGAGCAGGCGGTCGTGCAGCGGCTCGAACCGCTGTTCATGACGCTGGCGCCGGCGAGTGGCGATGACAGTGGCGCGGCGGGGGCCGAGCGCGGGTTCCTGCACTGCGGGCCGGCCGGAGCCGGCCACTTCGTGAAAATGGTGCACAACGGTATCGAATACGGGGTGATGGCGGCGCTGGCCGAGGGCTTCGACATCCTGCGTGGCGCCGGTTTTGCCCGCCGCGAGACGGTGGGGCCCGGCATCGACCCGGCGCACTATGCCTATGACTTCAATCTGGCCGATATTGCCGAAGTCTGGCGTCACGGCAGCGTGATTTCGTCATGGTTGCTGGACTTGTCGGCCATGTCGCTGCTGCTGGATGGCGATCTGGCGGACTTCAGCGAGCAGGTGCCCGATTCCGGTGCCGGTCGCTGGACGGTGCGTGCCGCCCTGGACGAAGGCGTGCCAAGCCCGGTGCTGACCGCGGCGCTGTACCAGCGTTTCAGCTCGCGTGACCGGGACGCCTTCGGCCGCCGGTTGCTGTCGGCGCTGCGTTACCAGTTCGGCGGCCACGTTGCCGGCCCGGGCCCGGTGCCGGAGAAATGAAGTCCGCCGCCGCCGACGCGCTGGTGATTTTCGGGGCCAGCGGCGACCTGGCCTTCCGCAAGATTTTTCCGGCGCTGCAGGTGCTGTTCGCTCGCCGCCAGATCGACTTGCCGGTGATAGGGGTGGCCCGGACCGCACTGGACCGGCAGGCATTCGCCCGCCGGGTGCGCGAGGCGGCGCTGGCGGCCGACCCGGGTGCCGATGCTGCCGCGCTGGCGCGGCTGGAAGCCCGGCTGGACTTCGTCGCCGGCGACTACGGTGACCCGGCGACCTATGAGCGACTGCGGATCGCCCTGGCGCGCAGTGCGCACCCGCTGCACTACCTGGCCATTCCGCCCTCGCTGTTCCCGGCGGTGATCAAGGGGCTGGAGCAGTCCGGTGCGGCCCGTGGCGCGCGCATCGTGGTGGAAAAACCGTTCGGGCGCGACCTGGCCGGGGCGCGGGCGCTGAACCGGGTGCTGCATGGCGTGTTCCGCGAGCGCGAGGTGTTCCGCATCGACCACTACCTCGGCAAGGAAGCGGTGCAGAACCTGCTGTATTTCCGCTTTGCCAACAGCTTTCTGGAACCGGTCTGGAACCGGATCTACATCGACAATGTGCAGATCACACTGGCGGAAAATTTTGGCGTCGGCAGCCGCGGGCATTTCTACGAGGAGGCCGGCGCCATTCGGGACGTGATCCAGAATCACCTGCTGCAGGTGCTGGCCTGCCTGGCCATGGAGCCGCCGACCGGCAGCGACGACGAGGCCATCCGCGACGAAAAAGCCCGCCTGCTGCGTGCCATCGAGCCGCTGGACAGCCGCAACGTGGTGCGCGGCCAGTATCTCGGCTACCGGCAGGAAGCCGGTGTTGCCGCAGATTCCCGGGTCGAAACCTTTGCCGCCGTCCGGCTGTCGATTGCCAACTGGCGCTGGGCCGGCGTGCCGTTCTATCTGCGCGCCGGCAAGCAGCTGCCGCTGTCGGCGACCGAGGTACTGGTCGAGTTTCGCGGCCCGCCGCAGGCGGTATTCGGCGAGCACCACCCGGGGCACGGCAATTACCTGCGCTTCCGGCTCAGCCCGGAAGTGGTGATTGCGATGGGGGTGCAGGTCAAGGCCAGTGGCGACACGCTGATGGGCGAGACCACCGAGCTGTTTGCCACCCACCAGAGCAGTGGCGCGGCCGGCCCGTACGAGCGGCTGCTGCTGGATGCGGTGCGCGGCGACGGCGGGCTGTTTGCCCGTGAGGACGAGGTGGACGCGGCCTGGCGCATCGTCGACCCGGTGCTGGCCGATCACGGTCCGGTCTATCCGTATGCGGCAGGCAGCTGGGGGCCGGAGGAGGCCAACCGTTTTATCCAGCGCAATGGCGGCTGGCACCGGACGGCCGGTCCGGGAAAGTGAGTCGCTGCTACGGGCAGAGCAGAGCCAGTTCCGTGTACTGCGCGACCAGACTGTCTGCCGTCAGCAGTCGCATGGGTTCGGTCATGGCTGTCGCCACAATCAGGCGATCGAACGGGTCTTTGTGGTGGTTTGCCAGATGCAGGGTCGCCTGGGCGTGCCCGCCACTGACGGCGATCTCGGCAAAGCCGCTTTGCCCGGCAGCAAGACGAATTTCCGCCAGGTCTGCCCGCAGCCTGCCTTGTCCGATCTTGATGGCGAGTTCCCAGTAGCTTGCGGCACTGACATGAATGTCACTGGCTTCCTGAATGACGCGCCGTGCTCTCGGGGACAGCCTGTCATCATCTGCCAGGGCCCACAGCAGAATGTGCGTATCCAGCAGAAGGTGCATCAGTCAGTGCCGGTAAACAGGGCCAGTTCCGCGTCGCTCAGTGGCTGGTCGAAGTCGTCCGGGATGTCGAGCCGGCCCTTGAGCGCACCGAAACGCGGCGCCGTGCAATGATCTATCGCGACCAGCCTGGCTACCGGGCGCCCATGGCGGGAAATGATGACTTCCCGGCCGGCAACCGCCTCATCCACCAGCCTGGAGAGATGATTCTTGGCTTCAGCGAGTGCAGTGGTGCTCATGGTCTTTGCCCTGTGAATCCTGCCTGATCCGAATATAGCCATATATGGCCATATTTGTCATTCCGGGTGCCGCCTGTTGCGGTTGCCCTACATCTCGTCATCGGCGTGAATGGCGGCGGCCTCGTCGACAAACCACTCGGCATTGGCCAGCGCGGTGGCTGGCAGGTCGGTGCCCTGCCAGACCAGGCCGAGTGCGTGTGCCTTGTCGCGGCCGCAGGCAAGGAACAGCCGGGCGCGGGCGGCGGCCAGGGTGTCGTGGCCGAGCGTCATGCGCGGCTGGCCGTCCGGTGCATGCGTCACGGCGGCGATACCGGGCGGGCAGGGTTGCTGCGGGAACAGCGATGCGGTGTGGCCGTCACGGCCCAGTCCGAGCAGGGCGATGTCGAGTCGCGGCGCGACACCGCCGTCCAGCGCGGCAAAGGCATGGCTGAACGCGTTCACGGCTGCCTGCGGGTCGCCGTGGTAGTGCCAGCCGAGCAGCGCGGCCGGTGCCGTCGGCAGTCGGTCGAGCAGGTGATGACGAATCATGCCTTCGTTGCTGTCCGGGTGGTCGACGGGCACGCAGCGCTCGTCACCGACAATCAGGACCACGTGTGGCCAGTCGATGCGCGCAGACTGGGCCGGCGCCGCCAGCCGCCGGTACAGCGCCTCCGGCGTGCGGCCGCCGGCCAGCGCCAGCAGCGCGCGGCCATGGGTGCGGATGGCATGGCCGAGATGGACGATCAGCGCCTCGGCCGCGGCGCAGGCGACGCTGTCGGCGTCGTCGGATACATGCAGTTTTCTTGTCATGGCATTCTTGTTATCGGAAAAAAAGCGACGGACCGCCGCCAAACCGGGCGGCCGGACGTCGCATGGACGGCAGGCGAAAAAAAGGACCCCTCGGGGTCCTTTCTGATCGACGGCGGACAAACCGCTCAGGCAGCAAGCGCCTTTTCGATCCGGCCCAGGGCCTTTTCCAGGTTCTGCATGCTGGTGGCGAACGAGATGCGGAAGTAACCTTCCGCGCCGAAGGCCGAGCCCGGCACCACGGCGACATCCTGCGTTTCCAGCAGGTAGGCGGCCAGCGCCATGTCGGTCTGCTCGGCCAGCTTGCCTTCGGCGGCCAGCACGCGGATTGCTTCGCGGGCGTCGACGAAGGCATAGAACGCACCGCCGGCACGCAGGCATTTCAGACCGCGCATGCGGTTGAAGTAGTCGACCACGTACTGGTGACGTTCGTTGAAGGCCTTCAGCATCGGCGCAATGCAGCCCTGATCGCCGTTCAGCGCGGCTTCAGCGGCCACCTGCGAGATCGACGTCGGGTTGGACGTGCTTTGCGACTGGATGTTTTCCATCGCCTTGATCAGCTTCTGCGGGCCGGCTGCGTAGCCGATGCGCCAGCCGGTCATCGAGTAGGCCTTGGACACGCCGTTCAGCACGATGACCTGTTCCTTCAGATCCGGGCAGGCGTTCAGCAGCGTGTGGAAACGGGTGTCGCCGAGCATCACGTGTTCGTACATGTCGTCGGAGGCGACCAGCACGTTCGGGTGCTTGCGGACCACGTCGCCCAGTGCCTTCAGCTCGTCCAGCGTGTAGACGGCGCCGGTCGGGTTGGACGGGCTGTTGATCACCAGCAGGCGGGTTTTCGGCGTAATGGCCGCTTCCAGCTGGGCGGCGGTCAGCTTGAAGCCCTGCTCGATGCCGCATTCGACGATGACCGGCACGCCACCGGCGAGCAGGGTCATGTCCGGGTAGGACACCCAGTACGGCGCCGGGATGATCACTTCATCGCCGTCGTTGATGTAGGCCTGGCACAGATTGTAGAAGCTCTGCTTGCCACCGACCGACACCAGGATCTGGTTGACGGCGTAGTCGAGCCCGTTGTCGCGCTTGAACTTGGCGGCCACGGCCTTTTTCAGACCCGGGGTACCGGAAACCGGCGTGTACTTGGTGAAGCCCTTGTTGATCGCTTCGATCGCGGCGGCCTTGATGTGGTCCGGGGTATCGAAATCGGGTTCGCCGGCGGCCAGAATGACGACGTCGCGGCCGTCCGCCTTCAGTTTCTGCGCCTTGGCGTTGATGGCGAGCGTCGGCGATTCCTTGATGGCGTTCACGCGGTGCGAGAGTTCCACTTTCTCTTTCCTTTGTTTGCTTCTGGATGGGGGTGAGCAGTCCGGGGTTGCGCGCGCTCGACCCGCGCGCGCAGCACGCCCGATTATGTATGGGGATGCGCGAACGTGATGTTACTCCTGATGTTCGCGCGGCCCAACCGCTTCGACCGGCGGCAGGGCATGAAAAAGCAGCAGACCGGGAAGGTCTGCTGCCTGGGGGTTCCTGACGATGCGCTGGCTCAGTTGAGCTTCAGCGTGCCCTTCATGATGGCGGCGTGGCCCGGGAACGAGCAGAAGAACACGTAGTCGGTGCCGGCCTTGAGCTTGGCGACCGGGATGGTGGCCGTGGCGGATTCGCCGCCGCCGATCAGCTTGGTGTGGGCGATGACGCGGGCGTCGCCGGCCTTGATGTAGTCGGCGGCCGGGCCGGCCTTGGAGCCGTCGCTGATCACGGCCTGCTCGTCGGCCTTGGCCGTCAGCACCCAGTTGTGACCCATGGCGGTCTTCGGCATCTTGCCGACATGCTTCAGGTTGACGGTGAACTGTTTGCAACTCTTGCTGACATCGATGCTTTTCTTGTTGAACTGCATCGCGTCGTTGGCTTCGATATCGACCGAACACTGGGCGGCAGCGAGCACCGGGGTGGCGGCGGCGCAGAGCAGGGCGGTAACGAGGAGTTTGCGGATCATGAATGATCTCCTGTGCATGATGAATGAATCAGGCCGGGGCCGGCAAAACCGGACGGCAAGAGGGGCATTCGAATACAGCGCCCATCCCGTCGTCTTGATCGACATCAAGTCGAGGACAATCGCATGTACGGTATCGCGCCCGTCCGCCTCGTTATAGCCGCTGTTGCCGGTCCTGCTCAGGGGCGCAGCGGAATCTGCGACGACTCCTTGACCTCTTCCATCACCACGTAGGTATGGGTTTCCCTTACGTAGGGCAGGTGGGACAGCATTTCGCCCAGCATGTCGCGGAACTCGTGGATGTCGCGCACGCGGATCTTCAGCAGGTAGTCGAAGCCGCCGGCAACCATGTGGCACTCGAGGATCTGCGGGATGCCCTGCACCGCGCTGTTGAACTCTTCGAGGATTTCACTGGTCGTGTTCTGCAGGCTGACCTCGAGATAGACCAGCATGCCGGCGTCCAGCACCTGAGGATTCAGGTGAGCGGCGTACTTGCGGATATAACCATCTGATTCCAGACGCTTTACCCGCTCCAGACAGGGGGTGGGCGACAGGTGGACCTGTTCGGCCAGATCAACGTTCGATATCTTGGCGTTGTCCTGCAAAAGCGCGAGGATTTTCCGGTCGATGAGGTCAAGCGTCTTCCTTGGCTTGCTTCTTTTCATCCTCTGTTTCTCCGTTTTTGTAGATGAATGATCTGTATTTTGTTACCCGCTCAGCGTGACGGGCTGGCTGGTATTTATGTTTTGTTGTTTTGCTGCGACTGTCGTGGTTTATGCTGTGTTTTTGTGTTTTTGGCAAGCAAAACTCTGCGATGTCGCGTGTAATCAGAATGTAGTTTTCTATGCATTGTCATAATATTGCAGCCAATACTGGCGCGCTACAAGTATCTGGCAAACCGCGTGTCGGACAGACCAACAGACGTAGAAGAACTGCAAATCAGGAGAAGCTGCAATGACTTTCGCCACGCTGTCCCGCCCTCAGGGCCCGCTGATGGACGTGATTACCGCCGCCTTGCGCCGCGACGAAAAGGAGTGCGTATCGGCACTGCTGCCGCAGGCGGCGCTGGGTGCCGATACGCTGGCGAGCGTCCAGTCGCTGGCACGCAAGCTGGTGACCGAAGTACGGGAAAAGCGTACGCGGGCCAGCGGTGTCGACGCACTGATGCACGAATTCTCGCTGTCGAGCCACGAAGGCATTGCGCTGATGTGTCTGGCCGAAGCGCTGCTGCGGATTCCCGACCGGGCGACCGCCGACAAGCTGATCCGCGACAAGATCGCCCGTGGCGACTGGTCAAGCCATATCGGCAACAGCCGCTCGCTGTTCGTCAATGCGGCAGCGTGGGGGCTGGTGATCACCGGCAAGCTGGTCAACACCCATAACGAGGCCGGGCTGTCGAACGCGCTGACCAAGCTGATCGCCAAGGGCGGCGAACCGCTGATCCGCAAGGGCGTCGACATGGCGATGCGCATGCTCGGCAAGCAGTTCGTGACCGGCGAAACCATCGACGAGGCGCTGGCCAATGGTCGCGAGCGCGAATCGCGCGGCTATCGCTTCAGCTACGACATGCTCGGCGAAGCGGCGATGACCGAAGCCGATGCCCAGCGCTATATGGATGACTACGTGATGGCGATCCACGCCATCGGCAAGGCGTCCAATGGCCGCGGCATCATCGAGGGCCCGGGCATTTCGGTAAAACTGTCCGCCATCCACCCGCGCTACAGCCGCGCCCAGCGCGACCGGGTGATGAGCGAACTGTACGACCGCCTGAAACAGCTGATGCTGCTGGCCAGGCGCTACGATATCGGTATCAACATCGACGCCGAGGAAGCGGACCGGATGGAGCTGTCGCTCGATCTGGTCGAGAAACTGGCGTTCGACGCCGACCTGGCCGGCTGGGACGGCATCGGCATCGTGGTGCAGGCCTATCAGAAGCGCTGTCCGTTCATCATCGACTACCTGATCGACCTCGCCCGCCGCGCCGGTCGTCGCTTCATGGTCCGGCTGGTCAAGGGCGCGTACTGGGATGCCGAAATCAAGCGCGCCCAGGTCGATGGCCAGTCCGGCTATCCGGTCTATACCCGCAAGGTCTACACCGACGTGTCCTACCTTGCCTGCGCCAAGCGCCTGCTGGCCGCGCAGGACTGCATCTTCCCGCAGTTCGCCAGCCACAACGCCTTTACGCTGGCGGCGGTCTATCACCTTGGCGAAGGCAAGCAGTTCGAATTCCAGTGCCTGCACGGCATGGGCGAAACGCTGTACGACCAGGTGGTCGGCGGCGACAAGCTCGGCCGCGCCTGCCGCATCTACGCGCCGGTTGGCTCGCATGAAACGCTGCTGGCCTATCTGGTGCGCCGGCTGCTGGAAAACGGTGCCAACAGTTCCTTTGTCAACCGCATCGTCGACGAGGCGGTGTCCATCGACGAGCTGGTGGCCGATCCGGTGGCCGAAGCGGCGCGCATCGGTGGCGAGCCGCATGCCCGCATTCCGTTGCCGCGTGACCTGTACGGTGCCGGACGTCGCAACTCGTCCGGCCTCGATCTGAGCCACGAGCAGACGCTGGCCGCGCTGCAGCTCGGACTGGATGACGCCTGCGCCCGCCAGTGGCTGGCCGAACCGCTGCTGGCCGGCGGCAGCCACAGCGGCGAGCTCCGCACCGAGGTGCGCAACCCGGCCGATCCGGCCGATATCGTCGGCAGCGTGGTCGAAGCCGGGCTGCAGGACGTGCCGGTCGCCCTCGAGGCCGCCGCAGCGGCCGACTGGCCGCATCGCCTGCCGGCCGAACGCGCCGATTGCCTGGAGCGCTTCGCCGACCTGATGGAAGAAAACATGCCGGCGCTGATGGCGCTGGCCGTGCGCGAGGCGGGCAAGACCCTGTCCAATGCGATTGCCGAAGTGCGCGAGGCGGTCGATTTCTGCCGCTACTACGCGCAGCAGGCCCGCAACGAGTTCAGCAATGACACCCATCGTCCGCTGGGGCCGGTGGTGGCGATCAGCCCGTGGAACTTCCCGCTGGCGATCTTCTGCGGCGAAGTGGTGTCGGCCCTGGCTGCCGGCAACCCGGTACTGGCCAAGCCGGCCGAGCAGACCGCGCTGATCGCCGCCTTTGCCGTGCGCCTGCTGCACGAGGCCGGCGTGCCGCGCGATGCGCTGCAACTGCTGCCGGGCCGCGGCGAAACCGTCGGTGCCGCCCTGACCGCCGACAGCCGCGTCAAGGGCGTGCTGTTTACCGGTTCGACCGATGTCGCCCATATCATCAACCGTACGCTGGCCCGCCGGGGCGGCGACATTCCGCTGATTGCCGAAACCGGCGGCATGAACGCCATGATCGTCGACAGCTCGGCCCTGGCCGAACAGGTGGTGGGCGACGTGCTGGTCAGTGCGTTCGACTCGGCCGGCCAGCGTTGCTCGGCACTGCGCGTGCTGTATGTGCAGCATGACGTGGCCGACAAGGTCATCGCCATGATCCGCGGTGCGATGGACGAACTGGTGGTCGGCGATCCGCGCGTGCTGTCGACCGACGTCGGTCCGGTCATCGACGGCGAGGCACAGCGCAATCTGCTGGCGCATATCGAGCGGATGAAGCGCGAAGCCCGGTGGTTCCACACGCTGGACGTGCCGGCGACCGGTACCTTCGTCGCCCCGTTCGTCTGCGAGATCGGTTCCATCGGCGAGCTGCAGCGCGAAGTGTTCGGCCCGGTGCTGCACATCGTCCGCTACCACGCTGCCGAAATGGCCCAGGTCATCCGCGACATCAATGCCGCCGGCTACGGCCTGACCATGGGCGTGCACAGCCGCATCGACGAAACCATCGACCTGATCGCCGAGACGGCCCATGTCGGCAACCTGTACGTGAACCGCAATATTGTCGGTGCCGTGGTCGGCGTGCAGCCGTTCGGTGGCGAGGGTCTGTCCGGTACCGGTCCGAAAGCCGGCGGCCCGTGCTATCTGTACCGCCTGTGCGAGACCGGCAAGCGGCCGAAGGTGGGGACTGCCGCCGGCGATGCCGGGCTGACCCTGCTGGAAACGCTGGCCGGCCTGCTGCCGACGCTGGGACTGGACGAGGCCGATCGCGAGGCGATCAGCCGCCTGATCGGTCATGAACGCAAGCATTCGCCGCTGCTGACGCCGATGGAGTTTGCCGGCCCGACCGGCGAAATCAACCGCCTGCGCTTCGTGCCGCGCGGCAATGTGCTGTGCCTGGCGACGACGCTGCCGGGACTGGTCCGCCAGCTGGTCGCGGTCTTTGCTACCGGCAACATGGCCTATGTGCTGGCCGGATCGGCTGCCGCCGGGCTGGCTGCACGCCTGCCGGCCGGTCTGCAGATCGCCGTGGCCGACAGTATCGAACGGGCGCCGGTACAGGCTGCGCTGTACGATGACGACGAGGTCGCCGCCTCGCTGCGGCCGGCACTGGCCGGTCGCGACGGCGAAATCGTCGGCCTGAACCGGGTGCGGGACAACGGCCGCTACGACGTGTTCCGCCTGGTCCACGAACGTGCCGTCAGCATCAACACGACGGCGGCCGGCGGCAACGCCAGCCTGATGAGCATCGGTGACTGATGCCTGAGAGAGCGGGGGGCTTTGCCCCTCGCTCCCTCGAAAACACGACCCCGAAAAAAGAAGAACCAGGGCTATACCTTGGTCAATGACAATTCGCTAGAATGCCGCACGGCATCTTTGCCTGACACTCGGGCAAAACGGCGTATATTTTCTTGGGCTCGCCCTGCAAAGTAGAGAGGAAGACTATGAACAAGACCAAACTGCTGACGATTACCGCTGCTGTTGCAGCTGCCCTGGCCCTGGTGGCCTGCGGCAAGAAGGATGAAGCGGCCGCGCCGGCTGCCGATCAACCTGCTGCCGCCGCTGGCGCCAGCGTGGTGAAGATCGGTTTCGTCGCCCCGCTGACCGGCCCGCAAGCCCACTACGGCGAGGAATACAAGAACGGCGTCACGCTGGCCATCGAAGATGCCAACGCGGAAAAGCCGACCCTCGACGGCAAGCCGGTGACGTTCGAACTGGTGGCTGAAGATGACCAGGCCGACCCGAAGACCGCGACGCAGATCGCGCAAAAGTTCGCCGACATGAAGATCAGCGGCCTGATCGGCCACTTCAACTCCGGCACCGCGATCCCGGCGTCGAAGATCTATGACGATGCCGGCATTCCGAACATCGCCATGGCGACCGCACCGAACTACACCCAGCAGGGCTTCAAGACCACCTTCCGTTCGATGACGTCCGACACCCAGCAGGGTGGCGTGATGGGCAAGTGGGTCGTGGAAAAACTCGGCAAGAAGATCGTCGTCATCGACGACCGCACCGCTTACGGCCAGGGTCTGGCCGACGAGTTCGAGAAGGCGGCCAAGGCTGCCGGCGGTGAAATCCTCAAGCGCGAGTTCACCACCGACAAGGCGACCGACTTCGCTGCCATCCTGACCGCCATCAAGGGCGTGAACCCGGACGTGGTCTACTACGGTGGCGCCGATGCGCAATCGGCCCCGATGGCCAAGCAGATGAAGCGCCTGGGCATCAAGGCCCCGCTGGTTTCCGGCGAAATGACCAAGACCCCGACCTTCCTGAAGCTGGCTGGCGCCGAAGCCGACGGCACCATCGCCTCGCTGGCCGGTCTGCCGCTGGAACAGATGCCGAAGGGCAAGGACTACGAGACCCGCTACAAGGCCCGCTTCAAGCAGGACGTGGCGACCTACTCGCCGTACGGCTATGACGCGACCCGCGCAATGATCGAAGCCATGAAGAAGGCCAACTCGGCCGAACCGGCGAAGTACCTGCCGGAACTGGCCAAGATCAACTACTCGGGCGTGACCTCGTCGGCCTGGGCGTATGACGACA
Organism: Microvirgula sp. AG722; assembly: GCF_003269145.1. NCBI lineage: Bacteria > Pseudomonadati > Pseudomonadota > Betaproteobacteria > Neisseriales > Aquaspirillaceae > Microvirgula > Microvirgula sp. AG722. The sequence continues at coordinate 78,389 of NZ_QLTJ01000005.1, forward strand.
AGGGCGACCTGAAGGAAGGCGGCATCACCGTCTACAAGGCCCAGGGCGGCAACTGGACCGTGCTGGAAACCATCGGCGGCGGTCACTGATTGGCGAGCGTCATCAAGTGAAAAACGGCGCGACATCTGTCGCGCCGTTTTTTCATGCCTGCACCGGCAAGCGGTGCTCAGCGACTCTCGTTGCCGATCACCTTCTTGCCGAGCGTGGCGGTGACATTGAGGATGCGGACCTCGCTGGCCGGGAAACCCTCATCCTCAAGCTGGCGGCGGGCAAAATCCTTGGCTTCCTGCATCAATGCCCATTCGCTGACCAGATGCGACTTGAAAGCCATTGAGCGGTGGAGAATACGGACGTCCCGCGGCTGGACGCCGATGGCGAACCTGACTTCCAGTGCATAGTTGTATCCACTGCTGTTGCTGTTGTCTTCACTCATGACTTGATATGGTTTTGTCCGGTGTCAGGCCGGCGACCGGCACCCGGCTGAGCGGCGGCATGGATCGTCGACTTGAGTCTTGTGGTCACAGGGCGTTATCTTGTTCGCTGCTGCATGGTGCAGTGCGTTCGCTTTTTTTCAACGGCATATTTTATGCCGACTTTAGCGTTTCCCGCCTGCTTTCCGCCTGCGATTTCCCTCGACCCATCAGAATGTCCGGTACCAGCCGGGCTGGAGACTGAATGAAGCCGATCCTGAAACACTTGTTGCCGTTTCTGTTCCTGCTGCCCGGCGTGGCGAGTGCTGCCGACCTCGATGGCACCACACTGAGTCTGGGCTGGACCCTGCCGTTCTGCGGCATCCTGCTGTCGATTGCCCTGTTCCCGATCTTTGCGCCGGGCATCTGGCATCACCATTTCGGCAAGATCACCGCCCTGTGGACCGTGCTGTTCCTGCTGCCGTTCACCATCACCTTCGGCAGTTCCACCACCCTGGCGCTGCTGGCGCATGCGCTGGTGGCCGAGTACATCCCGTTCATCGTCCTGCTGTTCTCTCTGTATACACTGTCCGGCGGCATCCTGGTGTGGGGCACGCTGCGTGCGACGCCGGCGCTGAACACCGGGCTGCTGGCCATCGGCACACTGCTGGCCTCGCTGATGGGCACCACCGGCGCGGCCATGCTGCTGATCCGGCCGGTGCTGAAAGCCAACCATGGCCGCGCCAGCAGCGTGCACGTGGTGGTGTTCTTCATTTTCCTGGTCGCCAACGTCGGCGGTGGCCTGACGCCGCTGGGCGATCCGCCGCTGTTCCTCGGCTTCCTGAAGGGGGTCGACTTCTTCTGGACCGTCAAGGCCATGGCGCTGCCGGTGCTGCTGCTGTCGCTGGCGCTGCTGGCCGTGTTCTACGTGATCGACAGCTATTACTTCCGCCGCGATGGCGCCGCCGTGGACGATGGCGCGCCGCCGACGCCGCTGAAGCTGTATGGCCGTCTGAACCTGTTGCTGCTGCCTGGTGTGATCGGTGCCGTGCTGCTGTCCGGCTTCTGGAAACCCGGCATCGCCTTCGATGTGCTCGGTACCCCGCTGGAACTGCAGAACCTGGTGCGCGACCTGCTGCTGATCGGACTGGCGCTGCTGTCGCTGCTGCTGACGCCGAAGCAGGTGCGGGCCGGCAACGAATTCAACTGGGACCCGATCCTGGAAGTCGGCAAGCTGTTCGCCGGCATCTTCATTACCATCGCGCCGGCCATCGCCATCCTGCGCGCCGGCAGTGACGGCCATCTGGCGGCCATCGTCAGCCTGGTGTCCGGCGAGGACGGCCTGCCGATCAACGCCATGTACTTCTGGATGACCGGCTTCCTGTCCGGCTTCCTCGACAATGCGCCGACCTACCTGGTGTTCTTCAACCTGGCCGCCGGTGATGCGTTCACGCTGATGACGCAACTGCCGCAGACCCTGCTGGCGATCTCGATGGGGGCCGTATTCATGGGGGCGCTGACCTATATCGGCAATGCGCCGAACTTCATGGTCAAGGCAATTGCCGAGCAGCGCGGCATCGCCATGCCGAGCTTCTTCGGCTTCCTGCTGTGGTCGTGCGCGATCCTGCTGCCACTGTTCCTGGTGCTGACCTGGCTGTTCTTCCGTCTCTGAGCTATGACGCGTCGAGCGGGATCTTCAGGTAGCGCATGCCGTTGCTTTCCGCCGCCGGCAACTGGCCGGCGCGGATGTTGACCTGGACGGACGGCCAGATCAGCGCCGGCATGTCCAGCGTCCGGTCGCGCACCGTGCGCATGTGGACGAAGTCGTCCTCGCCGATGCCGTCACGGACATGGATATTGCCGAGGCGCTGCGCGCTCACCGTCGTTTCCCAGGCGGCGGCGCGGCCCGGCGGCGGGTAGTCATGGCACATGAACAGCCGCGTGTCGCCGGGCAGGGCGAGCAGCTTGCGGATCGAGTGGTACAGCCGGCGTGCGTCACCGCCGGGAAAGTCGCAACGTGCGGTGCCGACATCGGGCATGAACAGCGTATCGCCGACAAAGACCGCGTCGCCGATCCGGTAGGCGATGTCGGCCGGTGTGTGTCCCGGCACGTGCAGGGCGCAGGCCGTCAGCGCGCCGATGGCGAAGGTGTCCCCGTCCCGGAACAGGTGATCGAACGGCGCGCCATCGGCCGGCGCCCCGTCGCCAAGGTGGTACAGGGCGCTGAAGGTCCGCTGGACGCTGCGGATATGCTCGCCGATGGCGACCGTGCCACCGACCCGCGCCTTCAGCCACTGCGCCGCGCTCAGGTGGTCGGCGTGGGCATGGGTTTCCAGGATCCAGGCGACGCGCAAGTCGTGCCGGCGCAGGCAGTCGAGCACGCGTTCGGCCGAGGCCGTGCCGGTCCGGCTGGCTTTCGGGTCGTAGTCGAGTACCGGATCGATAATGGCCGCGTAGCCGCCCGGCGCGTCGTAGACGACATAGGTGACGGTGGCGGTCGTGCTGTCATGCAGGGCTTCGATGCTGGGCGACATGGCGGCTCCGGGGGCAGGTAAACGATATGTTGATATACATAATATCATTCAATATAATATTGGCAATCCGCATCAAGGAAGCAAGATGGACATACCCCATCCGGACCTGAACATCAGCGTCATGCGTCTGGCCGCCGCTGAAACCGCTACCGTGCTGCGCACGCTGGCCAACGAGGATCGCCTGCTGCTGCTGTGCCAGCTGTCGCAGGGCGAACGCTCGGTCAGCGAACTGGAAAGCCTGCTCGGCATCCGGCAGCCGACCCTATCGCAACAACTCGGCGTGCTGCGCGCCGAAGGGCTGGTCACGACCCGCCGCGACGGCAAGCGCATTTTCTACTCGGTTGCCGACGACAAGGTGCTGACACTGCTTGGCACACTGTACCTGCTGTACTGCCCGAAGGACGACACGCCATGACCATTGACTGGCTGCATTTCACCCCGTGGACCGCCCTGGCCGGCGGTGCGCTGATCGGTATCGGGGCTGCGCTGTTGGTATTGTGCAACGGTCGCATCGCCGGAATCAGCGGCATTGCCGGTGGCCTGCTGCGCCCGCTGCGCGGTGATACCGGCTGGCGCGTGGCTTTCCTGGCCGGGCTGATGCTGGCGCCGTGGCTGTACCGGATTGCCGCGCCGCTGCCGTCCGCCGTGATCGATGCCGGCTGGCCGCTGCTGATCGTGGCCGGCGTCCTGGTCGGCTTCGGCACCCGGCTCGGCTCGGGCTGTACCAGCGGGCACGGGGTGTGTGGCCTGTCACGGCTGTCGCCGCGCTCGCTGGTCGCCACGCTGGGCTTCATGGCCGCCGGCTTTGCCACCGTGTACGTAATGCGCCATTTGCTGGCGGGGTGAGACAGACAATGATGAACATACTGTTTGCGGCGCTGTCCGGCCTGGTCTTTGGCCTGGGCCTGATCGTGGCCGGCATGGCCAGTCCGGCCAAGGTGCTGGGCTTTCTCGACCTGGCTGGCGACTGGGACCCGTCGCTGGGACTGGTGATGGGCGGTGCGGTGGTGGTCGGCTTGCTGGCGTTTGCCATGGCCCGCCGACGGACCGTGTCATGGCTGGGCTTGCCGATGCGGCTGCCGACCGCGACCGCGATCGATCGCCGGCTGTGGCTCGGCAGTCTGCTGTTCGGCATCGGCTGGGGCCTGGCCGGCCTGTGCCCGGGACCGGCGTTGCTGCTGACCGGGGCAGGGGTCGGCAAGGCCATCGTGTTTACGCTGGCCATGCTGGCCGGCATGGCACTGTTTGCCGCCTGGTCGCGCCGGCATCCGGCACCCTGACGGAGGCGGATCATGCTGATGGTTCTGCTGCTGGGCGTGCTGATCGGCGTGGTGCTTGGTCTGACCGGTGCCGGCGGCGGCATTCTCGGCGTGCCGGCACTGGTGGCCGGGCTTGGCTGGAGCATGCAGCAGGCGGCACCGGTCGCGCTGGTCGCCGTCGCCTGCAGTTCCGCCGTGGGCGCGTTCGAGGGCTGGCGGCGCGGGCTGGTACGCTACCGGGCGTCACTGCTGATGGCGCTGGCCGGGGTGCCGTTTTCGTCGCTCGGGCTGTGGATCGCCCATCAGGCATCACAGGTCTGGCTGACCGGCCTGTTCGCCGTGGCCATGCTGCTGGCGGCGGGGCGGATGTGGCGGCGCCATGATGAACTGGAGCGCCCGTCGCCGGGCTGGGCGCGGATCAATCCGGAAACCGGGCGCTTCGACTGGAACCTGGCCACCGCCGGCCTGCTCGGCAGCATCGGGGCGCTGACCGGCCTGCTGACCGGGCTGCTCGGTGTCGGCGGCGGTTTTGTCATCGTGCCGGCATTGCGCCGGTTCACCAATCTGTCCATGCACGGGGTCGTTGCCACCTCGCTGCTGACCATCGCCCTGGTCGGCAGCGGCAGCGTGCTGTCGGCACTGGCACACGGTGTCAGCATGCCGGCCGGCATTACGCTCGGTTTTGCCGCTGCCACGGCGCTGGGCGCGCTCGGCGGGCGCTGGCTGTCGCGGCGCTGGTCGCAGGCGCAGGTCCAGCGGGGTTTTGCCCTGGTGCTGATGGCGGTGGCGCTGGGCATGCTGGCCAAGACGGCCATGCTTGTGGGGTAAACTGCCCGCATTCCCATTCCTCACCGGAGACGGCATATGTTCGCCGCGTTGCGGGCCCTGCCGCGAACGGTCTGGCTGATCGGCCTGATCAGTCTGGTCAATGACAGCGCCAGCGAGATGCTCTATCCGCTGCTGCCGCTGTATCTGTCATCGGTGCTGATGGCCGGCCCGCGCGTGCTCGGCCTGATCGAGGGCATAGCCGAAGCCACCGCCAGCCTGCTGAAACTGCTGTCCGGCATCGTCATGGACAGCACCCGCCGCGCGCGGCCGTGGATACTGGTCGGCTACGGCATGGCCGGCGTTGGCCGGCCGCTGATCGCCTTCGTGAGCTCGTGGCCGTGGCTGCTGCTGATCCGCTTCGGCGACCGGGTCGGCAAGGGGCTGCGCTCGTCACCGCGCGACGCGCTGCTGGCTTCCAGCGTGCCTGACGACCGCCGCGGGCTGGTGTTCGGTCTGCACCGGGCGCTGGACAATGCCGGTGCGGTCATCGGTCCGCTGCTGGCCGCCATGCTGCTGGCACGCGGCGTACCGCTGCGCGACCTGTTCCTGTGGTCGGCCCTGCCGGCGGCGCTGTGCATCCTGCTGGCGTGCGCGATCCGCGAGCCGGCGGTCGTGACTGCAGAGCGCATCGGCGCCCGGCATGCGGCCAGCGCGCTGAAAACCGCCTTTGCCCGTCGCCAGCGCCTGCGCGACATGCCGCCGGCGTTTCGCCGCTACCTGCTGGTGGTTGCGCTGTTCACCCTGGGCAATGCGTCGAACCTGTTCCTGCTGCTGCGCGCACGGGAGCTGGGCGTACCGGAGGCGCAGGTGCCGCTGCTGTGGGCCGCAGTCTCGCTGGTGGCGACGCTGTTCTCGACCCCGCTGTCGGCGCTGTCGGACCGGGTCGGCCGCATCCGCATGCTGGTCTGCGGTTATGCCGCCTACGGGATGTGTTACACCGGGCTCGGTCTGGCGACGCACAGTGGCGCCTGGCTGTTCGGGCTGTTCGCCGGTTACGGGCTGTTCATTGCCGCAACCGAGGGCGTGGAGAAGGCGCTGGTGGCCGACATGGCACCGGTCAGCGGGCGCGGGGCCGCCTTCGGCTGGTTCAATCTGGTGACCGGCATCATGCTGCTGCCGGCATCCCTGCTGTTCGGCTGGTTGTATACCCTGGGCTCGCCCTTGCTGGCGTTCGCCTTTTCCGGCAGCTGTGCGCTGCTGGCGGCGCTGCTGCTGGTGACATGGGTGGCGCCGGCCGGGGAACGCTAGCTCCCCGGCCGGTGTCAGACTGCCGCCCCCTGCAGCGACAGCACGCCGCTGCGGCCGGGGATTTCCCCCATCGACACCCTGCAGTGCGGCAGGGCAAACGGGTCGAGCCGGGCGAACTGTTCGCCGGTCGACACCAGTTGGTAGCCCTGTGCCGTCCAGCCGTCCAGCAGGCGTTCGAAGGTCGGCAGCAGTTTCATGCCTTCCAGTTCGGCATGCAGCGTATAGACATGGCCCTGCGCTGGCGGGTCGGCCGTCAGCGCCAGCAGATGCGCGTGCACATTGTCCGGCGTCAGTCCGTCCATGCCGATCAGCTCGTCCAGCGTCGGCAGCGTACTCGGCAACTGCGGCACGCCGAATGGCCGGCCATTGGCGTCAACCGGCTGGAATGGCCCGCTGCCACGGCCATCGGATGCGTAGGCGAATCCCAGCTCGCGTTCCAGTGCATAGGCGGCGTCGTTCATCTGCCAGCCGGCGGCTCCGTGAACGCGCGGCGTTTCACCGAAGATATCGCTGAAGCGATCGCGGGCCCGCTCCATCTCGCGCCGGGTCCAGGCCGCATCAAGGCCGGCGACATGATCCTGCCAGCGGATGTGGTCCCAGCAATGCACGCCGACCTCGAAACCGGCATCGCGCACGGCGCGCAGGGTGGCTGCCGCGCGCCGGCCGATATCCGGGCCGGGCAGCACGGTGCCGTACAGCAGTGTGCGCAGCCCGTAGTGTTCGAGCACCGAGGTGCGCGATACCTTGGACAGGAAGCCGGGACGGAACACCCGGCGGATGGCGCGGCCGGTATGGTCCGGGCCGAGGCTGAACAGGAAGGTCGCGCCGGCCCGGTGCCGCTGCAGCAGTTCGACCAGGCGTGGCACGCCTTCACGCGTGCCACGCCAGGTGTCGACGTCGATTTTCAGCGCCAGCGTGCTCATCGCTCAGCTCACCAGGTCGCGCTGGCTGGCCACTTCGTCGCGATAGAAGTCGAACAGGCTCTTCAGTGCGCTGAGCATGCTGACGCGCGGTGCCCAGTCCAGATCGGCACAGGTATTCTCGATCTTCGGTACCCGGTTCTGTACGTCCTGATAGCCATCGCCGTAATACGTGCCCGAGCTGACGTCGATCAGTTCGACCCTGGCCGCGTTGTCGCGATACTCCGGATAGGTGGCGGCCAGTTCCAGCATCATGGTCGCCAGTTCGCGCACCGAGAAATTGTTGGTCGGGTTGCCGATATTGTAGATCTGCCCGCTGGCGCGGCCTGCCGGGTTGTCGATGATCCTGACCAGGGCCGAGATGCCGTCGTCGACAAAGGTGAACGCGCGTTTCTGCTGACCACCATCCACCAGTTTGATCGGTTCGCCACGAACAATATGGCCGAGGAACTGGGTAATGACCCGGCTCGAGCCTTCCTTCGGCGTATGGATGCTGTCCAGGCCCGGCCCGATCCAGTTGAACGGGCGGAACAGCGTGTAGTCGAGCCCTTCCTGCTGGCCGTAGGCGGCAATGACCCGGTCCATCAGCTGCTTCGAGCAGGCGTAGATCCAGCGCGGCTTGTTGATCGGGCCGTAGACCAGCGGCGAGTTCTCCGGGTCGAATTCTGCGTCACCGCACATGCCGTAGACCTCGCTGGTCGACGGGAACACCACGCGCTTGTTGTACTTCACGCACTGGCGAACGATCGGCAGATTGGCCTCGAAATCGAGCTCGAACACTTGCAGCGGTGCCTTCACATAGGTGGCCGGGGTCGCGATGGCCACCAGCGGCAGCACCACATCGCACTTGCGGACGTGGTATTCGATCCACTCCTTGTTGATGCCGATATCGCCCTCGAAGAAATGGAAGCGCGGATGGTCGAGCCACGGCTGGATCCGGTCGCAGTTCATGTCCATGCCGTAGATGTGCCAGTCGGTGGTGTCGATGATGCGCCGGGTCAGGTGATGGCCGATAAAGCCGTTGACGCCGAGGATGAGGACTTTTTTCATGGTGGGTTCCAGCAGGTGGAGGCCGGGGCAGGCGTCAGGCCAGCTCGAGGGTCTGTTGATCAAAAAGGGTATGGAAGGCCGCCGCGTCGAGCGGCTGGTCATCGAGTTCGGCGTCGGTGAGGCGCAGTGCCTGGCCGTCGGCCGCCAGCAGCCACAGGGTGCCGCCGGCCGCCATCAGGCTGGCGCGTGCGGGCCGGGGGGCGCCGACGGGGAACGGGGCACGGAAGCTGCGCCAGATCCGCAACTGTCGCCCCGCCAGACTGGCGAAGGCGCCGGGGAACGGGCGGGTCAGGGCACGGATGAAGTTGTGCAGGCGCGCGGCGTCCCAGACCGGGTCGAGATGGCCGTCTTCCGGCCGGCGACCGCCGAAATAACCGCCGCGCGACAGGTCCTGCGCCGTCAGCGTCGCGCGGCCGGCGGCCAGCGCGGGCAGGCTGCGCGACAGCACGATTTCGGCGGCGACCGTGATCTTGGCGAACACGTCGGCCGCATCGTCGTCGCGCAGGATCGGCACCGCCATCTGGTCGACGATGGCGCCGTTGTCCGGCTTGCTGGTCATGGCGTGCAGCGTGGCGCCGGTTTCCGTCTCGCCGTGGATCAGCGCCCAGTTGACCGGCACGCGGCCGCGATAGGCCGGCAGCAGCGAGCCGTGCATGTTGAAGGCGCCCAGCGGCGCGCTGTCGAGCAGTGCCGTGCCGAGCAGGTGGCGGTAGTAGAACGAGAACAGCAGGTCCGGATGCGCGGCGCGAACGCGGTCGAGCACTTCGGGCGTATCCGGATCGTCCGGGGTGATGACCTCGATGCCGTAGTCGGCAGCGGTATCGGCGACGCTGGCGAACCAGATGTTCTCGTCAGCCCGGTCACGGTGGGTCACCACCAGCGCCACATCGATGCCGTGCGACAGCAGGGTTTTCAGGCAACGGACGCCAACGTCGTGATAAGCGAAAACGACGGCACGGGTCATGATGCGTCTTCCTTGTGTTCCAGGATGCCGGCAATCAGGTAGCGCGGCCGCTGGCGCACTTCCTGGTAGATGCGACCGACGTATTCGCCGAGCAGGCCGATGCCGAACAGCGCCACGCCGATCAGCAGGAAGCTGATGGCGAACAGCGTGAACAGCCCGGCGGCCTCGGGACCGACGATCAGCCGGCGCAGCAGCAGGTAGACCACCAGGATGGCCGAACCGAACGAGATCAGCGTGCCCAGCAGCGAGAACATCTGCAGCGGCACCACCGAGAACCCGGTCACCAGGTCGAAGTTCAGCCGGATCAGGCTGTACAGCGAATACTTGGATTCGCCGGCATGGCGCTGTTCATGGCCGACCACGGTCTCGACCGGGTTCTGCGCGAACTGGTAGGCCAGTGCCGGGATAAAGGTATTCAGTTCATTGCACTGGTTGATGGTGTCGATGATGCGCCGGCTGTAGGCGCGCATCATGCAGCCCTGATCGGTCATGTGGATGCGGGTGATGCGCTCGCGCAGCCGGTTCATCATCCGCGAGGCGACATGGCGCCACAGGCTGTCGTGGCGACTGCGGCGGATGGTGCCGACGTAGTCGTGCCCCTTGTCCATCTCGGCCAGCAGCAAATGGATGTCTTCCGGCGGGTTCTGCAGGTCGGCGTCCAGGGTGACGATGCGTTCGCCGCGCGCATGGGCGAAGCCGGCCAGAATGGCGCGATGCTGGCCGAAGTTGCCGTTGAACAGGATGACGCGGGTCACGTCCGGCCGGGCATGGAACTGGCTGGCCAGCAGTGACGTCGACTGGTCGACGCTGCCGTCATTGATGAAAATGATCTCGTAGCGGACATCCAGTGCGTCCAGTGCCGGGTACAGCCTGTCGAACAGCGCAGGGAGGGTGGCTTCCTCGTTGTAGACCGGAATGACCACGGAAAGCATAGCCGGGCTGGTCACGCGGCTCTCCCCAGCAGGGGCGGGAGCACGCGGGCGATTGCCGTGCAGACGCGGTCGACGTCGTCATCCTGCATGGCCGGGAACAGCGGCAGGGTGACGGTGCGGCGGCCGATATCCTCGGCATGCGGGAAATCCCCCTCGGCAAAGCCGCGCCCGCGGTACAGCGAGAACAGGTGCAGCGCCGGGTAATGGACGCCGATGCCGATGCCGTGCTCGCGCATGCCGGCGATAAAGTCGTGACGCGTGCCCTGCATGTCGGCCAGCGGCAGCAGCGGCTGGAACATGTGCCAGTTGCCATGCTGGAAATCCTCCGGCGGCAGCACCAGGCCCAGATCGTCCGGCAGTTGCTCGAAATAGCGTCGCGCCAGTGCCTGGCGGCGGGCGTTGAACGCGTCCAGCCGTTTGAGCTGGCCCAGGCCGATGGCGGCGGCGATATCGGTCAGATTGGCCTTGCCGCCCAGCATGTCGACATCCATCGTGCCGTCGTCATGGCGGGTCACGCCCTGCAGCCGCAGCTTCTCGAACAGCCGCACCTCGTTTTCATTGTTCATGACCAGGCAGCCGCCTTCGCCACTGGTGATGTTCTTGTTCGGATGGAAGCTGAAACTGACCAGGTCGCCGTCGCTGCCGATGCGCCGGCCGCGCCAGTTGGCGCCGATCGACTGGGCAGCATCCTCGACCACCCGCAGGCCATGGCGGGTGGCCAGCGTATACAGCCGGTCGCGGTCGACCGGCAGGCCGGCCAGATCGACGGCGATAATGGCCCGGGTGTGCGGGGTGATGGCGGCTTCGGCCAGATCGAGATCGATCAGCCGGGTGGCCGGATCGACATCGACCAGCACCGGCGTGGCGCCAACGGCCAGAATGACGTTGGCGGTGGCGACCCAGGTCAGCGGCGTGGTGATGACTTCGTCACCGGGACCGACCCCGGCGATGCGCAATGCGAATTCCAGCGTGGCAGTGGCCGAATTGGCCACCCGCACCGGCCGGCCACCGACATGGGCCGACAGCGCGGCTTCGAATTCGCTGCAGCGCGGGCCGGTGGTCAGCCAGCCGGAGCGCAACACGCCGACCACGTCGGCAATGGTGTCCTCGTCGATATCGGGGCGGGTGAAGGGCAGGAAATCCATGTATGACGACTCCTTGATGCTAACTGCGTGCGACGACGAGCACGCCGACGATGATGATGGCGATCCCCATCAGACGCATGACGGTCACCGCTTCGCCAAACAGCCACCAGGCGAGCAGCGCATTGACGACATAACCGATCGACAGCATCGGATAGGCGATGCTGACGTCCACGCGTGACAGCGCCATGATCCAGACGCCGACACTGATCACGTAACAGCCGAGTCCGGCCAGGATCGGCGGGTTGCCGGCCAGCGACAGGCCGATCGGCCACACATTGGCGGCGGTAAATTCAAAGTGCCCGATCTGGCGCACGCCGGCCTTCAGCAGCAGTTGTGCGCCGGCATTCAGCAGCACGCCGATCAGGATCAGCAGAAATTCAAGCGGTTTCACTAATTGGCTCCATTGGCCGGAGGGGCGGGTTTGATGACGAACAGGCGGCGGGCATCGCGGTAGACCACGCGCATCGGCAGGCCGCCCTGGCTCAGGGTGGTGAAGGTGCCGGGGCCCATCATGGCGGCCGCGGCGGGCAGCTCGCGCCAGCGTCGGATGAACGAGGCGATATCGGGCAGCGACTTGTCCGGCTCGGCGGCCTGGCCAAAGGCGAACTCGTCGCTGTAGGCGACCAGGGTGACCGGCCGGCGCAGATAGAACGGCAGTGTCTGGTCATACATCGCCACCGAGAACACCGGCGTGGCCGGCGTCAGCAGCGGCGCGGCGGCCACGGCAACGGCCTTGCTGCTTTTCAGCTGGCCGTAGGTGTTGTGACCCAGCGCCCCGGCAGTGACGGCCAGGAAGCCGCCCAGCGCCCAGGCTGCCAGTGCCAGACCGCGTTCGTCACGGCGCAGCGCGCGCCAGGCAAACCACGCGCACAGCAGAAACAGGATGGCGGCAATGCCCAGACCGACGGCGAGCGCGTGCAGTGCGGCGGGCGGCGTCTCGGCCGAGGCGAAGCGGGCATGGAACGGCAGTGCCGCCAGCACCGCCAGCCACAGCAGGGCCGGGGCGATCAGGTGGCGGGCCAGGCGCGGCGCCGTCATCGCTTCCAGCTCCCGGCCGAGCAGCAGCGCCAGCGCAGGGAACATCGGCAGAATGTACGACGGCAGCTTGGAACCGGACACGCTGAAGAACACGAACACGAACAGCGACCAGGCCAGCAGCAGCCGACGCGGCTGGAACCGGCCCGGCTCCCGTTGCCAGCCGGCACGCAGCGTGGCCGGCAGCAGGGAGGTCCATGGCAGGAAGCCGGCCAGCAGCAGCGGCACGAAATACCAGACCGGGCCGGTGCGGCGGTGTTCGGTGGTCAGGAAGCGCTGGAAGTGCTCGTGAATGAAGAAGAAGCGGGCGAAGCCGGGATTCTGCTGCGACACCAGCACGAACCACGGTACGCTCAGTACCAGGAACAGCGCCAGCCCGGGCAGCCAGTTCATCCGCGTCCACGGCCGGACATCGCGGGCCAGCAGCGAGTACAGCGCCAGCGTGGTGCCGGGAATCAGAATGCCGATCAGCCCCTTGCTCAGCGTGGCCCCGGCCATGGCCGCCCACATGAACAGGTTCCAGAACAGGCGCTCGCGTGTATCGGCGCCGTCGCGCTGGGCGAGCAGGAAGCCGGACAGCGCGGCGGTCAGGAAGAAGGTCACCCCGGTATCCAGGGTCAGGAAATGGCTGTTGCCGACGATCCAGGCGCAACCGGCCGCAACCAGTGCGGCGTTGCGGCCGGCGGCCGGCGACCACAGCTTCCGTCCGGTCAGGCCGACCAGCGCCACCGTCAGCAGGCCGGTCAGGCCGGGCCAGAAGCGGGCGGCGAATTCGTTGACGCCGAACAGCTTGAACGCGATCGCGCCCGCCCAGTACTGCATGGCCGGCTTTTCGAAATACAGCAGGTTGTTCAGCCGCGGAGTAATCCAGTCGCCGCTGTGCAGCATGCCCAGCGACAGGGTCGCATAGCGGCCTTCGTCCGGTGTGATCAGCGCGCGCTGGCCGAGCGTACCCAGCCAGACGATGGCCAGGCACGCCCAGAACACCAGGCCACCGGAGTGGCGAAGCAATTTCTGGTTCAGAGTCATTGTGATGGGGTCAGGGTTGGGCGGGCAGGTGGACAGCGATGATCAGGCCGCTGCCTTCATCCGGGGCGACATTGCGAACCGACACGCGGCCGGACAGCTTGTCGACGATATTGCTGACGATGGACAGGCCGAGGCCGGCGCCGGGCGCGGTGGTGCCGGGAACGCGGAAGAAGGGCCGCCACAACTGGTCGATCAGGTTGTCGGGCACACCCGTCCCGCTGTCACGAACTTCGAAAGTCGCCTCGTCGCCGACATGGTGGATGCCGATGTCGATGGTGCCGCCAGGCGGCGTGTACTTGATGGCGTTGTCGAGCAGGTTGCGCATCAGGGTGGCGACATCCAGCTCGTAGGCGGCAACGCCGACGTCATCGTGGGCAACGACGCCGATATCGATATCGCGCGCCTGTGCCTGCGGCACCAGGTCTTCCAGCACTTTGTGCAGCACATCCACCAGTCTGACCGACTGGGTGGCGGCGGCGGTCTGCGCCTGCGCACGCGACAGGCTGAGCAACTGCTCGATCAGCGCGGCGCTGCGACCCAGCCCGGCCTGCAGCCGCTGCAGCCGCTCGCGGGCGGTCTCGGACATGTCGGCGGCGGACAGGTTCTCCGCCTGCAGCATCAGCGCGGTCATCGGCGAGCGCAGCTCGTGCGCGGCGTCGGAAATAAAGCGCTTCTGCTGCTCGAGCTGTCGCGACTGGCGCGCCAGCAGCCGGTTGATCGATCGCACCAGCGGTGCCACCTCGTCCGGCAGCTGTGCGACCGACAGCGGGCTTTGCAGGCAGCGGTTCGGATCATGGTCGATCTGCTGGCTCAGGCGGGCGACCGGCCGCAGCGCCAGCGTGATCACGCCGATGATCATGGTCAGCAGGATCGGGATCAGCACCAGCAGCGGCACGATGGTCGACATGGCGCCGATATTGGCGATCTCGTCGCGCTCGGCCGTGCGCTGGCCGACGGCGATACGGTCACCGTTGTCCAGCGAAATCACGTACAGCCGCCACTCCTCATGGTTGATGCTCAGCGTGTGCAGACCGTCGAGCAGATTGGACGGGAACACGGCCTTGTCACCGACATCCGGCCGGCCGAGGATCTGCACCTCGATATACAGGTCCGGGTCGGTGGTGGTCGACGCCAGGTTCTGCGGCGGTGGCACCGACAGGTCGCGTGCATCGAGCAGCGTGCCGATCTGGGTCAGCTGGGCATCCTGCAGCTCGTTGGCTTCCGTCCGCGCACTTTCGAAAGAGGCAAAGCCGGCAAGAGCGGCCGCCAGCAGCACGGCTGCGGTAATCCAGGCGCACAGGCGAAAGCGGAGAGAGTAGTTCATTGGCGCTTGGCCACCATCCAGCCGAGGCCGCGCACATTGCGGATGATGTCGGAACCGAGTTTCTTGCGGATCGAGTGGATCAGGAACTCGACCGCATTGCTGTCGATTTCCTGATCCCAGTTGTAGATGCGTTCCTCGAGGTCACTGCGGGACAGGATTGCGCCCGGGCGCTGCAGCAGCGCCTGCAGCAGCGAGAACTCGCGGCTGGTCATGCGCAGCGACTGCCCGCGGTAGCTGACCTCGCGGCTGGCCGGGTCGAGATCGATTTCGCCGTTGGACAGGATGGGGGCGGCCGAACCGGCCTTGCGCCGGGTCACCGCGCGCATGCGGGCCAGCAGTTCGCGGAATTCGAACGGCTTGCACACATAGTCGTCAGCGCCGAGGTCCAGCCCCTTTTCGATATCGTCCAGCCCGTCGCGGGCGGTCACGACCAGGATCGGTACCTGGGCGTCCTTCTGCCGCAGCCGGGTCAGTACGGCGTAGCCGTCCATTTTTGGCAGCCCCAGGTCCACCAGCACCATTTCGTATTGCTGGTTGGCAAACAGGGCCAGACCTGCTTCACCGTCGCGTGCCCAGTCGACGGCATAGGTCGCATCCCGCAATGCCAGCATCACGGCATCCCCGATCATCGGGTCGTCTTCAATCAACAGCACACGCATTTGTCCATCCTCATGTTTGCCGCTACTGGTATCCGGATGGGATATCCTTTGTAGCACACCATGGATGGTAAAACCGTGTGACTTAGAACGGGCTGAGAGAAATGAAACAGTAATGGTCCGACAGGCATACGCCCGCCATGGTGGCGGGCGCAGGCAGGGAAGGACGGGCCGGCGTCAGCGAGCGTGCACGAGTATCCGGTAGCCGCTCAGGCGACCAGCGCCAGCAGCTCGGCCGCGTGCTGCCGGGTCGTGTCGGTAATCTGCTCGCCACCGAGCATGCGGGCGATTTCCTCCACCCGCTCGCGGTCGGACAGGGTCTGGATGCTGCTGACCGTGCGGCCGGCCTCCAGATGCTTGGCGACCTGCCACTGATTGTCGCCGCAGGCGGCCACCTGCGGCAGGTGGGTGATGCACAGCACCTGGTAGCGCTGGCCGAGCCGTTTCAGCAGCCGGCCGACCACTTCGGCCACCCGGCCGCCGATGCCGACGTCGACTTCGTCGAAAATCAGCGTCGGTACCGCCGCCACCTGGCTGGCGACGATCTGGAACGCCAGGCTGATGCGCGACAGCTCGCCCCCGGACGCAACCTTGGACATCGGCCGCAGCGCGGTGCCGGCATTGGCGGCGACCAGGTATTCGACCGATTCCATGCCGCTGGCCGCCGGTGCCGCCAGCGGGGCCAGTTCGATGGCGAAGCGCGCGCCCTGCATCGCCAGCCCCTGCATTTCCTCGCTGATGCGGTCGGCCAGTTCGACGGCCGCCTGCTGGCGTTTCAGCGACAGCTGGTCGGCCAGGTCGCGGTAAAGGCGCTCGGCATCGCTTTCCTGGCGCACCAGCTCGTCGACGTCGGCCGACTGCGACAGCCGCTCCAGTTCCTCGCGCCAGGCGGCGAGTTTCTCCGGCAGTTCTTCCGGACGGACGCGGTATTTGCGCGCCATCGAATACAGCGCGTCGATGCGCTTCTCGATGCGCGCGAATTCGGCCGGGTCCTGGTCTATTCCCTCCGCGTAATCGCGGAGCGCATAGACCGCCTCGCGCAACTCGGCCTCGGCGGAGTCGAGCAGGGCCACGGTGTCCTTGAGCTTGCTGTCGACGTCGACCAGCCGCGACAGGCGGTTCTGCACCTGGCCCACGGCGGACAGAATGTCGTGATCCGACTCGGACAGGGTGTCGATGGCGGTCTGCGCGGCCTCGATCAGCTCCTGGGCATTGCCGAGCCGGCCATGACTGGCGGACACGTCTTCCCATTCGCCGGCCTGCACGCCGAGTTCGGTCAGTTCGCTGATCTGCCATTGCAGGCGTTCGCGTTCGCGTTCGAATTCGGCCACGTGCTGTTCGGCGGCTACCCGCTGGCGCTTGACCGATTGCCACTGCTCGAACGCGCCCTTTACCGCCTGGACGATATCGAGTGCGCCGGCATAGGCATCGAGCAGCCGGCGCTGGGTATCCGGTTTGACCAGTGACTGATGGGCGTGCTGGCCATGGATGTCGACCAGCCACTCGCCGGCCTCGCGCAGCTGGGCCAGCGTGGCCGGGCGGCCGTTGAGCCAGCAGCGCGAGCGGCCGCCGGCATCGACGACGCGGCGCACCAGCAGTTCATCGTTGCCGTCGTCGGCCAGTTCCTGGCCGACCAGCCAGCTGCGGACGTCGGCCATGTCGCCGATGGCGAAGGTGGCCGACAGTTCGGCGCGCTCCTCGCCATGCCGCACCAGACTGCCATCGCCACGGCCGCCGAGCAGCAGCGACAAGGCATCGAGGATGATGGATTTGCCCGCGCCGGTTTCACCGGTCAGTACGGTAAAGCCCGGACGGAAGTCGAGTTCGAGCTGGTCGACGATGACGAAGTTGCGGACTGAAAGCGATAGCAGCATCGGCGGGCGGATTCCGGTAGCGATTGGGCAGAGGGCGGGGTGCGGCAGGGGTTACAGCAGACGCTCACCCCAGTGCAGCTTGTGACGGAGCATGTCGTAATAGTTGTAGCCGAGTGGATGCAGCAGGCGCAGCGGATTGCGGTAGCGGCGGATCAGCACGCGATCGAGTTCCATCAGGTCGCAGTGCGACTGGCCGTCGAAATGAACGCGGGCATCCTCGCCGCGCGTCAGCATGAATTCGACTTCGCTGGAGTCGTTGATGGCGATGGGACGATTGCTCATCGACTGCGGGCAGATCGGCACCAGGGCGATGGCCGGCACGGTCGGGTGCAGGATCGGCCCGCCGGAGGCCAGCGCGTAGGCGGTCGAGCCGGTCGGCGTGCTGACGATCAGGCCGTCCGAGCGCTGGCTGTAGACGAACTGGTTGTCGACGAAGATCTCGAATTCGATCATCTGCCCCATGGCGCCACGATTGATGACGATATCGTTGAGTGCCAGGTGCTGGGCGACCTCGACGTTGTCGCGCATGACGCTCGATTGCAGCAGCATGCGTTCCTCGGGCAGGAACTCGCCCTGCAGGATGCTGCTGACCGAGGCGATCATCGTGTGCAGCGGGATGTCGGTCATGAAGCCGAGCCGGCCCTGGTTGATGCCGATCAGCGGGATGCGGTACGGCGCCAGCAGGCGGGCGACCGACAGCATGGTGCCGTCGCCACCGAGCACGATCGCGACATCGACAATCTTGCCGAAATCATTGCGGTCGATCAGCGTCAGCCCCTGGGCCTCGGCCCGGGTCACGCTGTCGCGGTCAATGAAAACGTGCAGCCCCTGTTGCTCCAGGTGGCGGGCAAGTTCCAGCAGCGACTGGACCACTTCCGGTTTCGAGTGCCGGGCGACCAGACCTATTTTTTTGAAAAGCCATTCCATAAGGGCGAATTAGAGCCTTTTATGCCAGGGCCTGCAAGATCATTGGTCAAGGCGGCGGCGGATGGGAAGCGGCGGCTCATGCCGCCATCGCGACCGGCTGCCGTCGGGACTGCTCGAAATGGTGAATTCGCTCCGCCAGTTCCGCCATCAGCCCGTCCAGCCGGCGCGTCGCCTCGGCAATGGCAGCGGTTTCGTTCGACAGCGTCTGGGTCGACTGGCCGATATTGCCGATATCGCCGGCAAAGGTCTTGAAACCGGCCGACTGGCTGCTTTCCGCGCCCGCCACCTGCTCCAGTACCTCGGCCAGGTTCTGTGCGCCGCCGATCAGTTCGCGCAGGCTGGAATGCGCGGCGCGCGAGTTGCCGGCGCCGCCCTGCATGCGGTCGACACCTTCGCGGATGGCCACCAGCGCATCCTGGGTGCCGTTGACGATCAGACCGATCTTGGTCTCGATATCCTTGGTTGCGGTCTGGGTGCGCTCGGCCAGCTTGCGTACCTCGTCGGCGACCACGGCAAAGCCGCGGCCGACGTCACCGGCCCGGGCGGCTTCGATGGCGGCATTCAATGCCAGCATGTTGGTCTGGTCGGCAATCTCGCCGATCAGCTGCACGATGCCGTTGACCTCGCTCGAACGGCGTCCCAGCGACTCGATCGCTTCTGACGAGCGCGCCATGGCCGTACCGGCCTCGTCGAGGTGCTGCATGGCGTTGTTCATGATATCGCCGCCCTGGTGCGCCTGTTTGCGGGCATCGATGGCAACGGCGGCGGCCTGCGACGATTGCTCGGCGTTGTGTTCGGTCAGCGCGCTCATCTGTTGCACGGTCACGACCATTTCCTGGGTGCGCGCCGACTGCTGGGTCATGGTGGCTACCATCAGCCGTGCGGTGACCGCGATATCGCGGCTTTCCTGGCTGGCGGCGTGGACCGACTGGGTGATGTGGTCGAGCATGGTCGATACGTTGTTGCGTTCGGTCTCGGCCTGTTCGCGCGCCAGCTCCAGCTGGCTGAAGCCCTTGCGCTTGGCGCCGTCGAAGGCCAGCGCCAGCACCAGCACGACGATGCTCAGGCCGGCCAGCGACTTCATCTGCAGCAGTGGGTGTTCGGCTTCCGGAATCGGCGTGGATGGCAGGATGCCGGGATCGCCATTGGCGAGCAGGAACACTACCAGCGCCAGCAGCGTCAGCGCCGCCCACAGATACCCCGAGCGCCGTCCGCCGACAAAGACGGCGGTAAACGGGATCGACGCATACCAGACCACGCTGGTGCCCATCAGCCCGCCGTTGACGAATACCATCCAGCTGACCATGGCAAACATGATGGCGATGATGAACTGGGCAGTCAGTCCGACCAGGCCGCTGAGGCGCAGCAGCAGTGCACCCAGTGCCATGGCCATGCCGCCGGCCAGAATGCCGTAGCCCATCGCCAGATGGCCGAGCTTGAAATAGGAAATGGAAAACAGCGGTGTCAGCACCGCCGCCAGCAGCGCGACGTTGACGACAGTGCGTGCCTTGATCAGCCGGTCCGCGTCCTGGCGGACGCTGGCGGGAATGAACCATTCGCCGAGTGTCATAGTGTGTCCCTCCTCCTCGTGACAGGGCGCGAGATGGCGGGCCGGATCTGTTGTCCGGATCGGCAACGCAGCGCGTGCCGCCACTCGCGGGAGCGATGATTCAAACGAATGTTTGGATTCTGCGCAAGTGAAATTATTCGCGAGTCATGAATTTGTGGTTTTGGCAGCAGTAATATCGTGATTCGGGGCCGGCACACGAGCCGGTCCCGCGGACGGCCGCGCGCGCCTCCCGTGCCGGCCTTTGCCGGAGGCGTTGTTTTTGCAGGGTATTCAGGCTGCCTGCGGCATTTCCATATGCCAGCCACGCGGCGCATGGCGAACCAGCCGCAGCGGGCACTCGTAGACGGCCCGCAGGCAGTCTTCGCGCATGACCTGCTCGGGGCTGCCGTCGGCGACCAGCCGGCCATGGTCGATCAGGACCACGTGGTCGGCGTAATTGGCGGCCAGGGCCAGGTCGTGCAGCACTTCGATCACGGTTTTTCCGGACTCCGCCAGCCGGACCAGCAACTGCTGCAGCTTGTGCTGGTGGCGCAGGTCGAGGTGGTTGGTCGGTTCGTCCAGCAGCAGGATCGGCGCCGACTGCGCCAGCGCCCGGGCGATGGCTGCGCGCTGACGTTCGCCGCCGGACAGTGTATCGAGGCGGACTTCGGCCTTGTCACCCAGCTCGACTGTCTCCAGCGCATCACAGACGGCGTCGCGGTCCCCGGCCGCCAGCCGGCCGAAGGCACCGAGGTGCGGGACGCGTCCCAGTGCAATGAACTCGAATACTGACAGCGGGATGCCATCCGGGATGTGCTGCGGGACGAAGGCCAGGGTCCGTGCCCGTTCGGCCGGCGGAATCGACGACACGGCGATGCCGTCGATGCGGACCACGCCGGTGCTGGCCGAGCGCAGGCCGGCCAGCAGCTTCAGCAGCGTGGTCTTGCCGGCGCCGTTGGGACCGAGCAGCGCGCTGATGCTGCCGGCCGGAATGTCCAGATTGATGTCCTGCAGGATCGGCTTGCGGCTGATCCGGTAGCCCAGATCACGGGCGGACAAGGCGATGGGATCAGCCATGGAGGAGACTCCTTGTTTGACGACGGTAGAACCAGAGGAAGAAGGGCGGGCCGGCAAAGGCCGCCACGATGCCGACCGGCAGGTCAATCGGCCAGACCAGGCTGCGCGCCAGCGTGTCGGCACCGAGCAGGAACAGTGCGCCGACCCAGGCCGACAGCACGATCAGCCGGCGCCGGCTGCCGCCGACCAGAATGGCCAGCGCATTCGGTACCATCATGCCGACAAAGCCGATGATGCCGGACAGGGCGACGGCGCCACCGGTGGCCAGTGCCGCGCCGATTGCCGCCAGCCGGCGGGTACGGACCACGTCGACACCAAGTGACGCCGCGGCATCCTCGCCAAGCAGCAGGCAGTCGAGATCGCGGCCGATGCCAAACAGCAGCAGCAGGCCGAGTCCGGATACCAGCGAACAGGTCAGCAGCAGCGACGGTGAGGCCGACGACAGGCTGCCGGCCAGCCAGGTGGATGCACCGCGCAGCGTCAGGTCATCGGACAGGAACAGCGCCAGACTGGTTACCGCGCCGCAGAAGGCCGAGATCACCAGTCCCATCAGCAGCAGGCCGGCCATGCCGCCGCCACTGAGCCTGGCCAGGGCCACGATCAGCCAGGTGGCCGCCAGCCCGCCGGCAAAGGCGGCGAACGGCAGCATGCTGCCGGCAATGCCGGTGGCGAGCACGATCACCACGGCCAGCGCAGCGCCGGACGAGGTGCCGATCAGGCCCGGATCGGCCAGTGGGTTGCGGAACAGCGCCTGCAGGGCGGCGCCGCTGGCCGCCAGCGACGCGCCGACCAGCAGTGCCGCCGCGATGCGTGGCAGGCGCAGGGTGGTGAAAATGGGGTCGGTCAGGTCCGGCCAGCGGAACTCGCCGCCGCCGAGGCTGGCACCGAGCAGCGGCAGCAGCAGGCTGGCTGCCAGCAGCAGTGACCAGACCAGACGTTCGGGATGGCGGGCAGGGAGCAACGACGTGACTGCCATGCCGGTTACAGCCCGCGCAGCCGCTGCACCACGTCGGGGCTGCGGATCGAGATCATCATCGCGTCGCTGGCCGGCAGCAGATGGATGCGGCCGTCGCGGCCGGCCGGTGTCGCGGCGATTTCCGGGCGCTGGCGGAAGGCGTCGACGCCGCCGTGGACGGCGGCCGTATGCGCGCAGAGGATGATGACATCGGGTTTCAGTGATTGCCAGGCGTCGCGTGACAGCACTTTGGTGCCGGACAGCCCGGCCGCGGCATTGATGCCGCCTGCGGCGCGGATCAGCGTATCGGCGGCGGTATGCCTGCCGGCGACCAGCCTGCCGTCGTAGCTGATTGCGTAACGGATGCCGGTGGCGGGGCGTTCGCGCATGCCGGCCTGCCAGTCGCGTGCCAGCCGGTCGGCCTGGTCGACCCGGCCCAGCAACTGGCCGACGCGGCGGATGGCCGTCGCGAAGTCGCGGCCGTCCTCCCGTGACGACACTTCGGCCGCGCGGATCTGCAGCCCGTCCAGCTGGCGCCAGATGCTGACCGGATGTGCCGTGGCACTGCCGATGACCAGTGTCGGCTTGAGGCGGGCGATGGTCTCGGCATTCAGGTTGCGGAAGAAGCCGATCTCCTGTGCCGCCTGCAGCGCCGGCAGGGTGGTGCTCCTGTCCCGGCCGACCACGTCGCGCGCCGCGCCGATGGCGACGACGATGTCGGCCACATCCGGCGTCAGCACGACCACTCGCCCGGCGCCAGCGACCGGCGCGATGACGAGCAGCAGCGACAGGGCGCAGATCAGCCGGCGCATGCGCGGTCCTCCGGGTGCAGCGACGCGAGCAGGGCGGTCCATTCCGCCCGCTCCGGGTGGCCCGGCTGCCGTTCGCCAAAGAAGGTCACGATGCTGTCGCCGTTTGCGTCCAGCAGTTCCAGCGAGCCGAGCGGACCGCAGTCCCCCGGCTTGTGCACCACCCAGGCGTCGGCAATCAGGTCGGTGCGCAGATGCAGGTTGAAGCCCGGGTCGAACACGTTCAGCCATTCGCCAAGCCGCTTGATGCGATGCACCTGGCCGGTATGGATCTGGATTGCGCCGCGATTGCCGACGAAGACCATGATCGGCACCCCGGCTGCAGCCGCGCCATTCAGCAGACGCTCGGCCGCGCCGGCATCGACGCGGCATGCGTGGCCCGGCGGCGCCAGTTCGAATGCCTGCCTGCGCGGCAGTCCCCAGCGGCGCAGGAATGGATGGAACTGGTGAATGTCGCGCAGCGACAGCCACCCGGTACGGAAAGCCTCGACATCAATGTCGGCGGGGAGCGCTGGCGCTGCGGGCGGCAGGTCGATGCAGAGCAGCGTCGGCGGGACGCGGAAGCGCTCGACCAGGGCGTCGAAGGCGTCGGCATGGCTGTCTGCACGCAGATAGACTTTCTGGATTGCCTCGCCATGGCGGTCGAAGAACTGCAGATTGCGCACCGGGCCGCGCGGAGTCTCTGTCCGGGTGGCAAACGCATGGTGCCAGTGATTCAGGAACAGCCGCAGATCCAGATTGGGACGCAGCGCCAGCCCGGTCTGGCCGGCGAGGGTCACATTCGCATAATTGCCGGTCAGTTCATGGACGCAGGCCTCGTTGCGGACCAGGGCCATGACGGTGCCGAGCGGTGCCAGGGAGGTCAGCAAGGCGTTCCAGTCCGGACGCAGCCAGGTGCTGGACGGGTCAGCGGCGGCCAGCTCGCACTCGGTAACGGCCAGTGCTCTGGCGGCGTCGCGGGCACGCAGCATCGGCGTGCCGGATTTCAGAGTGCGGTAGGCATCCCACAAGGCAGAAGGTGCGCGTTCCATGGTGAGTGATTCCGTTGCTGGTGAAAAAACCGCGCCGACGGCAGAGGGGGAGGCCGTCAGCGCGCAAGCTGCACTTTCAGTTTTTAAATGAGAATGATTTACATTCTATATGGCAAGTTCGAAACTTGCACTGAAATTGCGACCGGGCCGGGTATGGCGATCCAGCGCACGGTCACCGGGCTTGCGCCCCCTGATGTCGCTGGCGTGCCAGTACTTGCGGTCGAACAGATTGAACACATCGGCACGCAGCGTCATGTGCTTGCCCGGCCGCCAGTAGGTGCTCAGGTCCAGCGTGGCATGACCCGGCGCCCTGAAGCCGCCGGGATCCCGGACCCGGCCCTGGCGTGCGACGGCCCGGACAAAGCCCTCGGCGCCATACGTGTCGTTGCCGTAACGCAGCCCGGTGATGGCGGTGGTCGGTGCCACCGTGTCGATGGGCCGCTTGCTGTCCCGGTCCTCGCCCTGTGCATGGGCCAGCGTGGTGACCAGCCGCCAGCCCGGGGCAAAGCGCCATGCCATGCGGGCTTCGGCGCCGCTGATGTCGACCCGCGACAGGTTGCGATACTGGTAGAACTGGACCCGGTTGTGGTCCTCGTGCAGGAAGACCGAATCGATGAAGCCGCTGTGGCGGGTATGGAAGGCGGTCAGGCCGAAATCGAAGGACGGCCATGCGCCTTTCAGCCCCAGTTCGGCTCCCCGGCTTTTTTCCGATTGCAGTGCCGGATTGCTGAGGATGGTGTAGCCATGCGCGGTATTGGTGAAAGCGGTGTTCGCATCGTCGAATGGCGGGGCGCGAAAGCCGGTCGTGAGCTGCAGGAAGCCGGTGTAATGGCTGGCGAAGGGCAGGGCAACGCCGAGCTTCGGCGACAGTGCGCTGTCGCGGAAACGGTTGACGGTCTGGCCGGTGGTATTGGCATTGCGGTAGGCGAGGTCCGGCCGCGGCCGCATCCGGTAGAAGTCCCAGCGCAGTCCGGGTGAGACGACCAGTCCGCCGGCAAAGCGCATGTCGTCCTCGGCGAACAGGCCGATCCGGTCGGACGTACTGTCCGGGAAGGTCTTGCTCGGATAGCGCTCCGCCTGCATGCCCGGTCGTGGCGACGGGATCAGCCGGGTCATGCTGCCGTCGGCATAGGTGCGCCACCGGTCGCGTGGACGGGCGCTGTCGGTCCGGCTCAGATCGCTCCCCCATACCAGCCGGTGCGAGGCGGCCAGTGCGTCGAACTGCTGCTCCAGCTCCAGGTTGAGGCCGGTCTGGGTCTGGGTGAAGGCATGGGACGAACGGGTCAGCGTGCCCGGCCTGGACACCGGCCGCCGACCCTGCCAGGCGGTTTCCGTACCCAGTGCCACGTCGCTGTCGCGCTCGCTCAGCGCCTGCCGGTACAGCGTCGCGGCGAGGCGCTGGAACGGGCCGAGCTGGTGCGCGTGCCAGCCCAGCGACAGACGCTGGCGGCGAAGGCGGTCTTTCGCGTCCTGGCTGTCGACCTGCGCTGCACGCGGGGTGAGGCCGGTGCGGGCATTGTTGAGCGAGCCCAGCAGGCGGGTATCGACAAGGCGGGAGAAGTTCTCGGCCGTGAATTCCAGCCGGTGCCGCTCGCCGGGCTGCCAGCCAAACCGGGCCAGCACATTATCCTGATGCCAGTCCTGCGGATTGGCCGCAGTGCGGGCGAAGCCGTCGCTGTCGTTGCGGCCCATGGTGTCGGTCGCCTGGCCCTTGCGGTAGGTGTAGACCAGCAGGCCGTCGATCTGCCCGGTGCGGAAGCCCAGGCTGGCGGTGGCGCCGTGCGAGTCGTCGTCGCTGGCGCCGAAGCCCTTGAAGCCGCCGCCGATCCGGGCGCCGGGTTTCAGCACATCATCGACGCGCTTGCTGCGATAGCCGACCACGCCGCCAAGGGCATCGGAGCCGTACAGGCTGGATTGCGGTCCCCTGACAATTTCGATGGCCTGCAGCGACGCCATGTCGACGTAGTCGCGGGAGGAGATGGCGGTGCCGCCGCCAAGGTAGGCGTCGGGCAGGCGGATGCCGTCGATCAGCATCAGGATGCGATTGCCGCCGATGCCGCGAATGGTAAAGCCCGCGTTGCCGCGCCGGTTCGGGTCGCTGGCTACGCTCACGCCCGGCTCGTAGCGGATGGCGTCGGCCATGTTGCCGGCCGGGCCGGCATCGAGCCGATCACGGTCGACGACCGTGGTATTGGGTGCGGTTTCGGACAGTTTCTTGCGGCTGCGGTCGGTGGTGACCTGGACCGGGTCCAGTTCCGCCGGGGCGGTTTCGGCCAGCGCGAGGGCCGGACTGATGATGGTGACGCAGGCGAGGAACGGGGAGAGCAGGGGACGCATGGCCGGGAACAGCTCCTTGTAAGGGGAAGGGGTTCGCTGGCTTGCATTCCTGCGGTGACGCAGGGGCTGGCGGGCAGGGGAAGGGTCGGGTTATTTGGTGAGGATCAGTTTGTCGTTGCGGGTCAGGCGCAGGCGGTAGGTTTCGCCCTGGTGCTCGATCAGGATTTCGTTGCGTGAGCCGAACAGTTCCCGGCTTTGCAGCCGGAGCGGGTCCGGACGGCTGACGGGGGCCGGAGGGGCGGGGGGCGAGTCGGTTTTGAGCATTTGAGAATGATAATCAGTCCCACTTTTGTGCGCAACGATTTTTGCTTCCCGCCGGGGCGGTGACGATTTTCCCCAATAAGGACGGGGCGGGCAAGCCGGCGGGTGTGGTTTTCTTCTACAATGCCGCCCGGTCGAACTGCCAAGGCGGGGTGGGTGTCATGCTGGTTGTCTGGATAGGCTGGATCTATGTGGTGCTGATGATTGCGGTCGGGCAGGACTCGCTCGTCCGCAGCGGACTGATCCTGTTCTTTCTCGGCGTGCTGCCCAGCCTGCTGATGTTTTTCGTGATCCGGCGCCGTCAGCGCCTGCGCGCCGAAGGCTTCATCGCGCCGCGCCGGCGCCGGCCGTGATTGCCGGCGCGCCTAATTAAATCCACTTGCTCGCTTGCGGCCGGAAGCGGAAAGCTTGTATAGTCTCGGCCTGCCCGATTTCGGGCAAATTTCGCACATTCGCGCCATAAGGGTGCCGCACAGGCGGTTACAGCGCGCGAATCGTGGTCTAACCCTTTAAGGACAACACAGCACCATGTCGACTCAAGTCACCATGCGCCAAATGCTGGAAGCCGGCGTTCACTTCGGCCACCAGACCCGTTTCTGGAACCCGAAGATGGCTCAGTACATTTTCGGCAGCCGCAACAAGATCCACATCATCAACCTGGAAAAGACCCTTCCGCTGTTCGTCGAAGCGCAGAACTACGTTCGCCGCCTCGCCGCCAACAAGGGCCAGGTCCTGTTCGTCGGCACCAAGCGCGCTGCCCGCGAAATCGTGCGTGAAGAAGCTTCCCGCGCCGGCATGCCGTTCGTCGACTACCGCTGGCTCGGCGGCATGCTGACCAACTACAAGACGGTCAAGCAGTCGATCAAGCGCCTGGAAGACAAGCTGGCCCTGCTGGGTGACGCCGAGCAATCGGGTTACAACAAGAAGGAACTGCTCGACCTGCAACGCGAAGTCGAGAAGCTCGAACGCAGCCTGGGCGGCATCAAGGACATGAAGGGTCTGCCGGACGCAATCTTCATCATCGACACCGGCTACCAGAAGGGTACCCTGGTCGAAGCGCAGAAGCTGGGCATCCCGGTCATCGGCATCGTCGACACCAACAACAATCCGGATGGCGTTGATTACGTGGTTCCGGGCAACGACGACTCGGCTCGCGCCATTCGCCTGTATGCTCGCGGCATCGCTGACGCCGTGCTGGAAGGCCGTGCGCAATCGATCCAGGAGATCGTTGCTGCCGCCGAAGTGCCGGCCGCCGAGTAATTCATATCGGCACCGTCTGAAAAAAGGGGCCTCTTGCCCCTTTTTTCGAGTCCGTGCCGGCTGTCCAAAGAATGATCGACGCCACAGCCGGGCTGTGACGTCATGTACTGAATACAGGAGTCAACAATGGCTGATATTACCGCGAAGATGGTTGCCGATCTGCGTGCCGCCACCGGTCTGGGCATGATGGAATGCAAGAAGGCGCTCGTGGAAGCCGACGGCGATGCCGCCAAGGCTGAAGAAATCCTGCGCATCAAGTCGGGTGCGAAGGCCGGCAAGCTGGCTGGCCGCGTGGCTGCCGAAGGCGCCGTGGCGACCTTCGTTGCCGCCGATGGCAAAAAGGGTGCGCTGGTCGAAGTGAACTGCGAAACCGACTTCGTCGCCAAGGATGACGGCTTTGTCGCCTTCACCCGGCTGGCTGCCGAAGCCGCTGCCAACAGCGACGCCGCCGATGTCGACGCGCTGGGCAATGTCGCGACCGCCCAGGGTTCGCTCGAGGAAGTCCGCAAGGCACTGATCTCGAAGCTGGGCGAGAACATCACCGTTCGCCGCTTCGTGCGCTTCAACACCGCCGGCCAGCTGGCAACCTACCTGCACGGCACCAAGATCGGCGTGATCGTTGACCTGAACGGCAGCGAAGCGCTGGGTCGCGACATCGCCATGCACATCGCCGCCTCGAAGCCGGTCTGCGTCAGCAAGGCCCAGGTGCCGGCCGAGCTGCTGGAAACCGAACGCCGCATCTACACCGAACAGGCTGCCCAGTCGGGCAAGCCGGCCGACATCATCGCCAAGATGGTTGAAGGCCGCGTGACCAAGTACCTGGCCGAAGTGACGCTGGTGGGTCAGCCGTTCGTGAAGAACCCGGACCAGACCGTCGAAAAGCTGCTCGCCGAGCAGAAGGCCGAAGTCAATGCGTTCACCATGTTCGTGGTTGGCGAAGGCATCGAGAAGAAGAAGGAAGATTACGCTGCTGAAGTGGCCGCTGCCGCCGCTGCTGCCAAGGCGTAATGTGACGTCGTGACGATCCGGCCGTTTGCGGCCGGTCGTTCGACCGCCGCCAAGCGCCCCCGAGGGGGCGCCTTTTTTCGACCGCCGTCTGCCAAGCTATGTGCATTTGGCTTTATGCCCAAGTGGATATATCTTGCTCGATGATGAAACCCGCCAAGGACCCCCGATGACCCAAGCCACTGCCTATAAACGCATCCTGTTGAAACTCTCGGGGGAAGCCCTGATGGGGGATGATGCCTACGGCATCAATCGCGGGGTGATCGACGGCATCGTCGCGCAGGTGAAGGAAATCGCCGAACTCGGCGTGCAGATCGGCATCGTTATCGGTGGCGGCAATATCTTCCGCGGCGTGTCGAGCGCGGCGAGCGGCATGGACCGGGCCACGGCCGACTATATGGGCATGCTGGCCACGGTGATGAACGCGCTGGCGCTGAAGGATGCGATGACCCGTGCCGGGCTGACTGCCCGCGTGCAGTCGGCGCTGACCATGCAGCAGATTGCCGAGCCGTACGTGCGCGGCAAGGCCATGCAGTATCTGGAAGAGTCCAAGATCGTCATCTTTGCCGCCGGCACCGGCAACCCGTTCTTCACCACCGACACCGCTGCAGCGCTGCGCGGCATGGAAATGAACGTCGACATCATGCTGAAGGCGACCAAGGTCGACGGCGTGTATACCGATGATCCGAAGAAGAACCCGGAAGCGGTGCGCTACCAGTCGCTGACCTTCGACGAAGCCATCATCAAGAACCTCAAGGTGATGGACGCGACGGCGCTGGCGCTGTGCCGTGACCAGAAACTCAATATCAAGGTGTTCAGCATCTTCAAGAGCGGCGCGCTGAAGCGCGTGGTGCTTGGCGAGGACGAAGGCACGCTGGTACACTGCTGACAAAATTCAGCCCGATACGGCGGAACGGCGTTCGACGCCGTTCCGCCGTTCCATTCTGACGCAACGAAAAACCGCTTTCCCCCCGGAGTTGTCATGATCAACGACGTCAAGAAAACCGCAGACAGCAAGATGCAGAAGTCGCTGGAAGCGTTCAAGAACAACCTGGGCAAGGTCCGTACCGGCCGTGCCCACACCGGCATCCTCGACCAGGTGACCGTCGACTACTACGGCGCCGCCACCTCGATCAGCCAGGTCGCGAACGTGACGCTGGTCGATGCGCGTACCCTCGGCGTGCAGCCGTGGGAAAAGAACATGGCCGCCAAGATCGAAAAGGCCATCCGCGACTCGGACCTGGGCCTGAACCCGGTTTCCAGCGGCGAACTGATCCGCGTGCCGATGCCGGCATTGACCGAAGAGCGCCGTCGCGATCTGACCAAGGTGGTCAAGGGCGAGGCCGAGGACGCCCGCGTTGCCGTGCGCAATGTCCGCCGTGACGCGAACAACGACCTGAAGGCGCTGCTGAAGGACAAGTCGATTTCGGAAGACGAGGAACGTCGCGCCCAGGACGAAATCCAGAAGCTGACCGACAAGTACATCACCGAGATCGACAAGGCGTTCGCCGACAAAGAAAAAGAACTGATGGCTATCTGAGGATACGGCTTTGCACAGCAGCACCCTCACGATTCCCGAAGTCCGCGACGTGCCCCGCCACGTCGCCATCATCATGGATGGCAACGGACGCTGGGCGAAAAAACGGCTGTTGCCCCGCGTCGCGGGGCACAAGCGCGGGCTGGAAGCCGTACGCGAGGCGGTTCGCTTCTGCTGCGAATCCGGCATCGATTTCCTGACGCTGTTCGCGTTTTCGAGCGAGAACTGGCGCCGGCCGCCGGAAGAAGTCAGTTTCCTGATGGGCCTGTTCCTGCAGGCGCTGGAACGCGAGGTCGACCGGCTGCACCAGCGCGGCATCCGGCTGCGCATCGTCGGCAACCTGACCCGCTTTTCCCCTGACCTGCAGGAGCGCATCCAGCAGGCCGAGGCGCGGACGGCTGGCAACAGCGACCTGACACTGACCATCTGTGCCGACTACGGTGGCCGCTGGGACATCCTGCGCGCCACCAATGCACTGCTGCAGTCCGGTTTCGACCCGTCGCAGACCCTGACCGAGGCCGATCTGGCCCCGTATCTGTCCATGTCGTACGCGCCGGAGCCCGATCTGTTCATCCGCACCGGCGGCGAGCGGCGGATCAGCAATTTCCTGCTGTGGCAGCTGGCCTACACCGAACTCTATTTTACCGACACGCTGTGGCCGGACTTCGATCGCCTGGCGTTCGAGGCTGCCATTGCGTCCTATCACCGCCGCGAACGACGCTTCGGCCGGACCAGCGAGCAACTTCCCCCCGCGCAGCAGCGCCCCTGACTCATGCTTATCACCCGGATTCTGACCGCTCTCGTGCTTCTGCCTGTCATGCTGGGCGCGCTGTTCGGTCTTGGCGAGGCGGGCTGGGCGGCATTCACGCTGCTGATCACCCTGCTTGGCCTGTGGGAATGGGGGCGCATGTTCGCCTATCGGCCGTGGCAGCATGTGCTGCTGCTTGGCACGGCGCTGGTGCTGGCCGCCTGGGTGTGGCTGGCGACGCCGATGATCGGCACGTCGCTGCATGCCGGCGTGCTGGCGCTGTGGTTCGTGCTGGCGCCGCTGTGGCTGGCCCGACGCTGGGTGCTGAAAAACCGGCTGGCGGCTGCCGCCCTCGGGCTGGCGCTGCTGATGCCGACCTGGCTGGCGTTTCTGGACTGGCGACCCAATGCCGATGCGGCCTGGCAGTTGCTGGCGCTGATGGCGCTGGTCTGGCTGGCCGATACCGCCGCCTATTTCAGCGGCAAGGCCTTCGGCCGGCACAAGCTGGCACCGGCAATCAGTCCCGGCAAGAGCTGGGAGGGCGTGGCCGGCGCCGTGGTCGCCGTTACCCTTTATACCCTGTGGATCCGGCAGTCCGGGCTGTTCGACATCGAGATGTCGCTGCCGTGCTGGCTGCTGATCGGCTGGGGGCTGACGGCGGTCAGCATTGTCGGCGACCTGCTGGAATCGTGGTTCAAGCGCGCCGCCGGCATCAAGGACTCCAGCCAGTTGCTGCCCGGACACGGCGGTGTACTCGACCGGATCGACAGCCTGATCGCGGTACTGTCCGTCGCCAGTGCCGCGCGTTATTTCGCCGGCGTCTGACCGGCAGTCAGCAGGAACATGACTGAACGCCTCACCATTCTGGGTTCGACCGGCACCATCGGTGTCAACACGCTCAATGTCATCGCCCGCCATCCGGAGCGATTTGCCATCCACGCCCTGACCGGGCATCGACAGATCGCACTGCTGGCCGGACAGTGCCGGCAGTTCCGGCCGGCAGTCGCCGTGGTGGCGGACGCTGCCGCCGCGGATGCGCTGGCTGGTCTGCTGGACGGGCTGCCGATCGATATCCGCCATGGCGCCGCCGCGCTGGCCGAGGTCGCCGCCGCACCGGAAACCGATACCGTAATGGCGGCCATTGTCGGTGCTGCCGGCCTGCCGCCGACGCTGGCAGCGGTCCGTGCCGGCAAGCGCATCCTGCTGGCGAACAAGGAAAGCCTGGTGGTGGCAGGGCGCCTGTTCATGGATGCGGTCCGCAAGTCGGGCAGCGTGCTGCTGGCGATCGACAGCGAACACAATGCGATTTTCCAGTCGCTGCCGGCCAGCTTCCGTGGCGATCTTGACGCGGTCGGGGTCGAGCGCATCGTGCTGACCGCCTCCGGCGGGCCGTTCCGCGGCTATACGGCGGCGGCACTGGAGGCCGTGACGCCGGAGCAGGCGGTTGCCCACCCGAACTGGGTGATGGGGCGCAAGATTTCGGTCGACTCGGCCTCGCTGATGAACAAGGGGCTGGAAGTCATCGAGGCGCGCTGGCTGTTCAATGCCGATCCGTCACGCATCGAAGTGGTGGTCCACCCGCAGAGCGTGATTCATTCGATGGTGCGCTACCGCGACGGTTCGGTGGTGGCCCAGCTTGGCACGCCGGACATGAAAACGCCGATCGCCCATGCGCTGGCCTGGCCGGACCGCTTCGAGGCCGGTGTGGCGCCGCTCGATTTCATGGCGCTGGGCGGTTTGACGTTTGAACAACCGGACCGCGACAGCTTTCCGTGCCTGCAACTGGCTTTCGATGCACTGGCGGAAGGCGGTGACGCGTCCGCCGTGCTGAATGCCGCCAATGAGATCGCGGTCGATGCCTTCCTGTCGCGGCGGATCGGCTTTGGCGACATTCCGCGGCTGAATGCGCAGGCGATGTCGCGTTTTGCCGGTCGCCATGGCGAGTCGATCGACGCGCTGCTGGAAACCGACGCCGAAGTGCGTCGTTACGTCGAACAGTGCATCGGCTGTCTGCAGCCGGCGGGCTGACGCGGGCCGCTTTGCCGGACAGGCACCATGCACCCCGGCTGTTCTGACTCCGGGGAACTGGAGCAATGGGCAACATGTGCAGATAACCCATGTGTGAGTGGATACGCTGCTTGCTGTTTCGTTGGCCTCAAAACGCCAGGCAGGCATGACGGCACACCGCAACTCAACTCCATGGCCCACTCGGAGTGGGCCATGCCCTGTTTGTATGAGCAGACTTCTGTTCAGTGGAGAGCGCAGCCCGCTTGACGCGGCGGTTCAGGAAATCGAAAAGGATGTCTGGGTCTGCGGGACACTGGATGCGCTGATGCAACGGCAAGCTCCGCACGGGGCTGGATATGATCACTGGGTACGAGCGAGGCCGAGATGATGATTGGCCGTGGAAGCCTGCATTGACGGTGCACGGGAAATGGGCAGGGCTTGCGAATCAATACAAAATTTTGTATGGTTTTCGCAAAGATTTCTGGCCCGGCCCGAGTGAAGGTCCAGCGGCTACGGCAAAGGAAGCCCCGCGAATATGGACGTCCAGGTCAAGAAAATCGAAGGCAGCTGGGATGCGGGCTATGCGCTGCACAAGCACACACTTTCGAGTGTCTATCTCGGGGTGGACGAGTGGGGGCACGATCGCTTTGACAACACGCGGTCGGAACCCGGTGAAGCCCTCTATAAACTCAAGTATCAAAGTGACTGGAAGCAAGTCGAACTGCTGGCCGCGCAAGTCAGGGAGACGCTCCTGCCCCTGTTCGGCAAGATTGGGCTGATCGTCCCGATGCCGGCCTCGATCGTGCGTGCCAGACAACCTGTGTACGAGCTGGCCCATGCGCTCGGCCGGCTGACGGATATCCGGGTGTTTGACGAGATGATCGTGAAAGCTCCGGCCCTGCCCGGCAGCCCTGCACTCAAGAACCTGTACACCAGAGAGCAGAAGGACGCCGCTTTGTCGGGCCGGATCAGTATCAATGAGTGCATCACGAACGAAGGTTGCTGGAACGCCTTGTTGCTCGATGACCTCTTTGATACCGGCGCGACAATGGACGCCGTGTGTCAGGCGTTACGTACCTATCGAAAGATCAAGAACATCTATGCAGCCGCGATTACCTGGAAATAGACCATGACAACAGTGTTCATTGCCGGATCAATTTCCATCAGCCGGCTGCATGAAAAAGTGCAGGGCCGAATCCTCAAGATTGTTTCGTCGGATCTCAATGTTGTGGTGGGTGATGCCGATGGTGCCGATACGTCCATCCAGGAATGCTTGCGCGCCTGTCATGCCAGCAAGGTCACGGTCTATTGCACGGGAGAAGCACCGCGCAACAACATCGCGGACTGGCCTGTGCATCGCGTCCAGTCGAAAGCCCGGGCTGGAACACGGGCCTTTTTCACGGCGAAAGACGTGGAGATGGCCAGGAACAGCGATTTCGGCCTGATGGTCTGGGATTGCAAAAGCACCGGTACACTCAGCAACGTTATCGAGCTGCTGAAGGCAAGGAAGAAATCTGTTGTGTTCGTCAACAGGAGCAAGGACTTCGTGACAGTCGGTGACAAATCCGGCCTCGATCATCTGCTTCACTTCATGTCGGAGCACGCACGTGCCAAGGCCGAGGAAAAGATTGGCCTGTCCGCAAAGCTTGCTGCGCTGAGCCAGGACAGCCTTCTGCTGGATGAGCCGGCAGCAGGGGCGCCAGGCGATCTTCTCGATGCGCCCGCCGATTCCGGTGTGACGGCTGCGACCGAAACCGAAAGCGTGAAGCTGCGCACCGTATTGATGTCGGCGCTCGCGGACTACATCGTGCGCGCTCATTTGAGCCAGTCGCAAGCGGCCAGGGTGTTTGGCGTGACACAACCGCGCATCTCGGATCTCGCACGCGGCAAGGTTGATGTGTTCGGCCTCGATACTCTAGTGAATATGGCCTCGATGGCTGGCCTGCGTGTCGAAATGCAGGTGAGCAAGCGGACATGATGGAGGGGTGCCTCATGGGCGGTAGTCCGGCGAAATATAGGGAGCTGGCATCATCCGTAAAGTAAAAATCCCTCGGTCTGCACCGAGGGATTTTTCATTGAACGACTGTCTTACTGAGCGGCGACCGCTTCGGTGCCTTCAACCTTGGCCTTGACTGCCTTCTTCAGGCTCTTGTACAGGTCAGGGTGCGTTTCCTTCAGATATTCAATGATTTCGAAATCTTCACGCTTGACCTTGGTCAGATCGATTTGCTCGATATGGACCAGGCGCAGCAGTTCGCGCACCGGCTTCGGCATGTTGCGGCCCGACTCGTAACGGGAGCCACCGGACTGGGTGACGCCGATGCGGCTCCAGAACTCTTGCTGGTTCAGACCAAGTTTGCGGCGGATTTCCCGTGGGTTCGGGATTTTTTCGAACAATTTCATGATTTTCCTCTCGTGTTCACTATCGTGCCCCCCCGGTTGTGTTTGTATGGCGCGAGGGTGGGGGCAGTGACGAATCGCGTCGTCCGGACTGTCGACGCAGATTAAGTAAAACTACGTATTGCGTCATCTGTCCCAGATGATAGACGACGTCATGAAAAAAAGACAATGTACTGCCTGCAAAGTTCCTTTATTCATAAAATCATTTCGCAATATTAGAAAAACTTGATATTCGCAGGCGTAAAGGTGGCGAGCCTAACCCCCGGCACTGGCATCAACGACTGTGGCTGCTTCCTTCCGGACCTGACCAGATTCACCGTTTAGCCATGCGGGGAGACCCGCCATAGAAAGCGAATGATACCTTGTTGCGGGAAATCCGCCAATAGTTACGTGGCGTGCCGTCCGCCGTCCGGATTGCCCGGCTTCAGACGGGCGGTAAAGTGCTGGCGCAGCTTCGCCAGCTTGGGCGCGATGATGGCCTGGCAGTACGGCTGGGTCGGGTGCCGGGCGTAGTAGCCGTCGTGCTCGCTTTCCGCCGGCCAGAACGGTCCGGCCGCCTCGACGACGGTGACCACCGGATCGGCCAGACTGCCGCTGGCTTCCAGTTCGGCGATCGCGGCTTCGGCGTCCCGGCGCTGAATGGCATCGTGGCAGAAGATGGCCGAGCGGTACTGGCTGCCGATATCGTAGCCCTGGCGGTTCAGCGTGGTCGGGTCGTGGATGGCGAAAAACACGTCGAGCAGGGTGCGGTAGTCGATCCGCTCCGGGTCGAACTCGATCCGGACCGCCTCGGCATGACCGGTGCTGCCGCTGCAGACGGCGTGATAGCCGGGCGATTCGACCTCGCCGCCGGTATAGCCGGAATGGACCGCCAGCACGCCGTCGAGCTCGGCGAACACGGCTTCCAGACACCAGAAGCAGCCGCCGGCCAGGGTGGCAAGGGGGGATTCACTCATGTCAGTCTCCTCATCAATGGCAGGGTGCTTCATACACGGATAGTCCTTTTCCCGATATAGCGAAAGGGAAGAACGGGGGGCGGGGGCCGCCTGTTACAATCGCGCGCCGCCAGACTCTATTCGCAGATCGTCCACCATGCAGATTGCTCTCGCCCCGATGGAGGGGCTCGTCGACGCGCCGATGCGCGAACTGATCACCGATATGGGCGGGGTCGACTGGTGCGTGACCGAGTTTGTCCGCGTGACCGATTCCGCGCTACCGTGGCCGACCTTCCGCCGGCTGGCGCCCGAGCATGCCGGTGACTGGCGTACCCGGGCCGGTGTGCCGGTGCGGCTGCAACTGCTGGGCTCGGACCCGGAGCGGCTGGCGGAAAACGCCTTGCGGGCGGTGTCGCTCGGGGCGCCGGTCATTGACCTGAACTTCGGCTGTCCGGCGCCGACGGTCAACAAGCACCGGGGCGGGGCGGCGTTGCTGCAGGAGCCGGCGCTGATGCAGCGCATCGTCGGCACGGTACGGCAGGCGCTGCCGGCCAACGTGCCGCTGACGGCCAAGATGCGGCTCGGCTTCGCCGATACCTCACTGACCTTCGACTGCGCACAGGCGCTGGAAGACGGCGGAGCGGCAGCGATCACGGTCCATGCCCGCACCAAGCTTGACGGCTACCGTCCGCCGGCGCACTGGGAATGGATTGCGCGGATCCGCGAGCGGGTATCGGTACCGGTGATTGCCAATGGCGAAGTGTGGACGGTTGACGACTGGCGGCGTATCCGCGCCGTCAGCGGCTGCGAGGACGTGATGATCGGGCGCGGGCTGGTGGCCCGGCCGGACCTGGCGCGGCAGATCCGCGCGGCGGCGAATGGTGAGGAGGTCGAGCCCTTGCCGTGGGCGGACATGCTGGTGCGGATCGCCGCCTTTGCCGAACGGCTGTATGCGGCCGATCCCGATGGCCAGTACCTGCCGGCCCGGCTGAAGCAGTGGCTGAAACTGCTGCGGCTGCCGAGCGGCTGGCCGGATGAAGCCGGCCGTCTGTTCGATGACATCCGGCCGCTGAAGACGGCGGCCGCCTGCCGGCAGTGGCTGGCCGCGGCGACCGCCGGGCGCTGAACGGCGCCCGGCGCAAGGCCGTCAGTCGGTGCCGTGCCTGGCGGCCACGGCCTGCCTGACCTGGTCGAGGCCGGTCGGGTCATCCAGCGTGGTCAGATCGCCCGGATCGCGGCCCTCGGCAATGGCCTGGATCGAGCGGCGCAGCACCTTGCCGGAGCGGGTCTTCGGCAACTGGGTGACGAACATCACGTCGGACGGATTGGCGATGGCGCCCAGCTCCCGGCCGACCATGGCGATCACGTCGCGCGCCAGTGCCTCGCGCTGGGCATCGTCGTGGATCAGCGACGGGTCCTTCAGCACGGCGAACGCTACCGGCACCTGACCCTTGAGTGCGTCGGCAACGCCGACCACGGCTACTTCGGCAATGGCGCTGTGATTGCTGGCCGCTTCCTCGATCTCGCGGGTGCCTAGGCGGTGGCCGGCGACGTTGATCACGTCATCGGTGCGGCCAAGCACATAGAAATAGCCGTCTTCGTCCTGGGTGCCCCAGTCGAAGCTCGAATACGCCAGCGTGCCGCCGAAGCTGTGGAAATAAGTGTTCACATAGCGTTCGTCCTGCTGCCAGATCGTGCTCAGACAGCCGGGCGGCAGAGGCGGCAGCACGGCAATCACGCCTTTCTCGCCGCGAGCAACCGGCTGGCCGGTGACTTCATTCAGCAACTGCACGTTGTAGCCGTAGACGGGGAAGCTCGGGCTGCCGTTCTTCAGCGGCGTCTTCTCGATGCCCGGCATGGCGGACAGCATCGGCCAGCCGGTTTCGGTCTGCCAGTAGTTGTCGACCACCGGCACGCCGAGTTCGGCCGTGATCCAGTCCGCGGTTGGCTGGTCGAGCGGCTCGCCGGCCATGAACAGGTAGCGCAGCGAGGACAGGTCGTATTTTTTCAGCCAGGCCGGGTCCTGCTTTTTCAGCGCGCGCAGCGCGGTCGGCGCCGAGAACATCACGCTGACGCGGTACTTCTCGACGATGGACCACCAGACGCCCGGGTCGGGACGGGTCGGCAGGCCTTCGTAGACGATGGTGGTCATGCCGCGCAGCAACGGCGCGTAGACGATATACGAGTGGCCGACCACCCAGCCGATGTCCGAGGTGCAGAAGAAGGTTTCACCCGGCGCGCCGCAGTAGATGTTTTCCATCGACGCCGCCAGCGCGACGGCGTAGCCGCCGGTGTCGCGCTGGACGCCCTTCGGCTTGCCGGTGGTGCCGGAGGTGTACAGGATGTAGCTCGGATGATTCGATTCGACCCATTCGCACGGGACTTCGGTCTGCTCCAGCCGGCCCAGCAGGGTGGCGTAGATCAGGTCGCGGCACTGGGTGATCGGCATGTCGGGGTCCAGCCCGCGCTCGACGATGACCACGTGCTCGGGCTTGTGCCCGGCCAGGTCGATGGCGGCATCGACCAGCGGTTTGTACGGGATGTGCTTGCCACCGCGCATGCCGGCGTCGGCGGTGAAAATGACCTTCGGCTGCGCATCATCGATGCGTGTCGCCAGGCTGGCCGAAGCAAAACCGCCGAAGACTACCGAATGGATGGCGCCGAGACGGACGGTCGCCAGCATGGCGAAGATCGCTTCCGGGATCATCGGCATGTAGATCAGCACGCGGTCGCCCTTGCTGACGCCGAGCTTGCTCAGCACGGCGGCACAACGGTTCACTTCCCGGTGCAGTTCGGCGTAGCTGTACTGGCGCTCGGCGCCGGTCTCGGTCGAGATATGGATCAGCGCTGCCTGGTCGCCCCGTTCGGCCAGATGGCGGTCGACCGCGTTGTGGCACAGATTGGTGGTGCCATCGACGAACCAGCGCCGGAACGGCGGCTGGCTGTCGTCGAGTACCTGCCGGTACGGCGTGTGCCAGTCGATACGGCGTGCCTGCTCGTCCCAGAAGGCATCCGGCGACTCGATGGACCGGCGGTGAAACGCTTGCAGCGTGTGACTCATAGATTTCTCCTCCATGCGGTGTTCTGGCGACCCGTCGTGGCCGCGCGTCGGCGCGGACAAAATTCAAGCAACTGCTAGGTAGGTAAACGGTACCCGCTTGCCGCTTGTAGGGCAACTGGACAGGATGGATGGCGAAAGCGGAAAACCGGCGTCAGGGTGCCGGTTGCAGGATGAATGCACGGAAATTTCCCGATTTGCACCGTCGCCGGGATGTCATACAAATCAATAATGGCGGTTTGTGTTGAATTGGCCCGTCACTGGCTCCATGTCAAAGTTTGTGGTCCGCGCCGGCAACGGCGTACTATTCAGGCGTCATGCATTGTTGCCACGAGGAGGAAAAATGGCCTTGCACTCGATACTCAAGATGGGGGAACCCGGCCTGCTGGCGAGGGCGGAACCGGTCACGGCATTCAATACGCCGGAGCTCGAACTGCTGGTCGCCGATTTGTGGGAGACCATGCACAGTCGCTCGGGCGCCGGCCTCGCGGCACCGCAGATCGGCGTGCCGCTGCAGGTCGTGGTGTTTGGCACCGGCATGCTCAATCCGCGCTATCCGGAGGCCGAGATCGTGCCGCCGACGGTGCTGATCAATCCGACCGTCACGCCGATGGGTGCGACGATGGAAGACGGCTGGGAAGGGTGCCTGTCGGTGCCCGGACTGCGCGGGTTGGTGCCGCGCTATGCACAGGTGCGCTACCAGGGCTTCGACCAGCATGGCGACAGCATCGACCGGACCGTCGACGGTTTTCATGCCCGTCTGGTCCAGCACGAGTGCGATCATCTGTGGGGCTTCCTGTATCCGATGCGGATGAAGGACATGGCGCAGTTCGGTTTTGTCGATACGCTGTTCCCGCAGATTGCCGACGCAGAAACCGATATCGACTGAGGCAGCGCAGCCGGATGGCATGGTAAGGTCGCGTTTTCCCCGGGTGCCTCCATGCCGCAATCCAGCCAGCGACACTTCCTGTTCCTTCACTTTTCCGTACTGCTGTTCGGCGCGTCCGGTCTGTTCGGCAAGCTGATCGTCGGCGGCGCGACGCTGACCGTGTTCGGCCGGACGTCGTTCGCCGCGGTGGCCCTGCTGCTGTTCGCCGTGCTGACCCGGCGCAGCCTGCGCGTCGATGCCCGCAGCGCCGGCGGGCTGGCGCTGTGCGGCGTGCTGCTGGCCGTGCACTGGTGGACCTTCTTCCATGCGATTGCCGTGTCCAGCGTCGCCATCGGCCTGCTCGGCTTCGCGTCCTTCCCGCTGTTTGTCGCCGGGCTGGAGTCCTGGCTGGACCGGCGACCGCTGCCGCCGGCCGAGCGCTGGATGGTGGCTCTGGTCACGCTGGGGCTGGTGCTGGTCACGCCATCGTTCGACTGGCGCGACCAGGCGACCCAGGGCCTGGCCTGGGCGATCCTGTCCGGCGCGCTGTTCGCGCTGCTGGCCATCGCCAACCGCCGGCTGTCGCAACTGGGTGCAGTACGGGTGGCGCTGTGGCAGAACGGGGTGGCCGCATTGATGCTGGCGCCGCTGGGCCTGCCGGTGCTGCTGGCTGCACCGCCGGATCAGTGGCTGATCGTGGCTGTGCTCGGGGTGGTGTTCACGGCGCTGGC
The DNA here is from genome assembly GCF_003269145.1 of Microvirgula sp. AG722. Taxonomy (NCBI): domain Bacteria; kingdom Pseudomonadati; phylum Pseudomonadota; class Betaproteobacteria; order Neisseriales; family Aquaspirillaceae; genus Microvirgula; species Microvirgula sp. AG722. Next base: position 119,092 of record NZ_QLTJ01000005.1, read on the forward strand.
GCACTGCCTGTTCATTGCCAGCCTGCAGACGGTGCCGGCGCGTACCGCTGCCGTCATAGCCGCGCTGGAACCGGTCTACGGCATTGCGCTGGCCTGGCTGCTGTTCAGCGAAGTCCCCGGGCTGCGCATGCTGGCCGGCGGCGCCGTGATCCTGGCGGTGACGACGTGGGTCACGCTGCGGCGCGCCAGCTGACGCGCCGGCCGGGCGTCACACCTGCAGGATGTCGAGCAGTTCGCCTTCGATGGCCAGCGAGGTGCGCGGGTCCTTCAGCGCGGCGCCGGTCAGCAGGAACGAGTCCTCGACCCGGCTGCCCAGCGTCATGATCTTGGCCGAGTGGACTGCAATCTGGTAGTGGGCCAGCACGCAGGCGATGTTTGCCAGCAGGCCGCGCCGGTCGCCGGCGACGATGGACAGCACATGGAAGTCGTTGCGGTCGTCGGAGCGGATGCTGACCTGCGGCGTGATCGGGAAGAATTTCAGATGGCGGTCGATGCGGCCGGTGCGCGGCGGACAGATCGCATCCTGCCGCGCCAGCGTGGCCGCCAGCTCGAACTCGATGAAGTTGATCATGTCGCGGTAGGCTTCGTCGCAGTGCTCGGGCACGAACACATGGAAGGTGTCCAGCGCGTAGCCATTGGTCGTGGTGTAGACCTTGGCGTCAGCGATGCTGTAGGTCGTATTGCCGAAGAAACTGCAGATGCGCGCAAACAGGTCCGGCTGGTCGGGCAGGTAGACCAGCACCTTGATGCCTTCGCGGCTGGTCGACAGCCGGGCCCGCACGACCGGTTCGCGCGTGTCGGTGATCCGGTTCAGCACCCGTGCGTGCCAGGCGATGTCGCGCGGCTCGTGGCGCATGAAGTACACATCGTCAAGATGGCGCCAGAGTTTTTCTTCCACGCCTTCCGGTACGGCGGCCAGCCGCAGCAGGGCGCGTGCCTCGTCCATGCGCTCGCCGAGCAGGGTGCGGACGTCAAAATCGTCGGCACTGCGCAGGATGCGCAGCGTGGCGTGGTACAGGTCCTCCAGCAGCTTGGCCTTCCACGCGTTCCAGACCTTCGGGCTGGTGCCGCGGATATCGGCGACGGTCAGCAGGTAAAGCGCGGCCAGCCGGCGCGGCGTGCCGACGAAGGCGGCAAAGCGCACCACGGTGTCCGGGTCGTAGATGTCTTCCTTCTGGGCGACGGCGGACATGGTCAGGTGCTCGCGCACCAGCCAGACCACCAGCGCGGTCTGCTCGTCGTCGAGCCCGTGCTCGATACAGAACTCGCGTGCGTCGGCGGTGCCGAGCTGTGAGTGGTCGCCGCCGCGTCCCTTGGCAATGTCATGAAACAGGCCGGCCAGGTACAGCAGGTCAGGCTGGTCGAACTTGCCGATGATCTGGCTCTGCAGCGGATATTCGTGGTTGAAGGCCGGCACGGCGAAGCGGCGCAGGTTGCGCACCACCATCAGGATGTGTTCGTCGACGGTATAGACGTGGAACAGGTCGTGCTGCATCTGGCCGGTGATGCGGCCGAAGGCCGGAATATAGCGGCCGAGCACGCCATACAGGTGCATGCGCCGCAGGGCGCGGGTCACGCCGCTCGGTTCGCGCAGCAGGGTCATGAACAGGGCGTGATTGGCCGGGTCGCGGCGGAAGCGGTCGTTGATCCTGCCGCGCGCATGCCACAGCGCGCGCAGCGTGCGCGGCGCCAGACCGGTCAGTTCCGGATTGCGTGCCAGCAGGATGAAAGCTTCGAAGATGGCGGACGGGTTGTGCTCGAATTCGTCGAAGTCGCGCAGCGCCAGCATGTCGTTGACGGCCTTGAAGCGCTCGTTGACCGGGCGGCTCAGATACGGCGTCTGCGAATACAGCCGGGTGCGGAAGTTCGGCAGCAGGATGCCGTTGAGCTGGATGATGGTGCGCGCAGCCCGATAGTAAATCTGCATCAGCTGCTCGCTGGCGCGCTGCGCCGGCGTGTCGACCAGCCCCCATTCTGCGGCAGCCTGCTGCTGCAGGTCGAAGACCAGCCGGTCTTCACGCCGGTTGGCGATCAGGTGCAGGTCGAGGCGGATGCGTGCCAGCTGCCGCTCGGCATGGCGGATCAGCCGGCTTTCGGCCCGGGTCAGGATGGCGCGCTTGGCCAGCGCATTCCAGTTGTCGCCAAGACCGAGCGCATGGCCGATCCACAGGATGGTCTGGATGTCGCGCAGACCGCCGGGGCTTTCCTTGACGTTGGGCTCGAGGTTGTTGGCGACGCCGAACGACTTGTTGTGCCGCTGCTGCTGCTCCAGCAGCTTGGCCTCGAAGAATGCCACCGGGTCCAGCCGCCGCTCCAGCGCGGCCAGCAGCCGGGCGTGCAGCGCATCCGGGCCGGCAATCAGCCGCTGTTCGAGCAGCGTGGTCTCGACGGTGACGTCGCGACCGGCCTCCTCCAGGCACTGGTCGATGGTGCGCACGCTGTGGCCGACCTCCAGCCCCAGGTCCCAGAACGCGCTGATGGTGTCTTCCAGCCTGGATTCGAGTGCGGCGACCGGCTCGTCCGGCAGCAGGATCAGCAGGTCGATGTCCGAGTGCGGATACAGCTCGCCGCGACCGTAGCCGCCGACGGCGATGACCGCCACTTCGGCTTCCAGCCCCTGCGCCTGCCAGACCCGGGCAATGATGCCGTCGATCAGCCCGGCATGGGCGGCGAGGGCAGGGAACGGTTGTCGCGCGTCGCGGTAATGGGCCCACAGTGCCGCGCGGTGCGCGATCAGTTCATCACGAAGTTCCGGAAACGGCAGGGCGGGCGCATTCATGTCAGCGTTTCTCCTGGCGGATCAGGAACCAGCCGCCACCGAGCAGGAAGATCAGGGTCGGCGCCAGCGTGACCAGCGGCGGCGACCAGCCGTACAGCAGCCCGAGGTGGCCGCACAGGCGGTTGAAGAAGTAGAACGCCAGCCCGATCAGGATGCCGGTGAAAATGCGCATGCCGAGGCTGGCATGGCGCTGGCTGACCGGGGTGAAGGCCAGGGCCACCAGGGCCATGGTCAGACAGGCGAGCGGATAGAACAGCTTGCTCCACAGTGCGATTTCATAACGCGTGGTGCTCTGCTTGTTGGTCTTCAGGTGCTCGATGTAGCGCGACAGCGCCGCGGCCGACATCCGTTCCGGCACCACTAGCAGGGTGGACAGGATTTCCGGCTGCAGGATGGACTCCCAGCGCTGGGTCTTCAGGTGTTCGACTTCGGTGTGGTTGCTGAAGATCCGCGTGCGCTGCACGTCCTCGAGCTGCCAGGACCCGTTGACCTGGTACAGCCCGCGGCGCGCATAGCGCTCGTCGGTCAGCCGCAGGTCCTTGTCGTAGGTGTAGATGCGGATGCCGAGCAGCGTGTTGTCCGGCAGCATCTCGCCGACGTTGATGAAGTGGTTGTCATCCTTGATCCACAAACCGGAGTGGAAGTCCTGCGCCACCGCCGAATTGGTGGCCTGCAGCCGCGTGCGTTCGCCGGCCTGCTCGGCCAGCGGGGCGATATACTCGCCGAGCAGCATGGTCAGGGCAGCGAACACCAGACCGATACAGGCCAGGGTGCGGGCCAGCTGGCCGAGCGACAGGCCGGATGCGCGCATGACGGCGTATTCGGAGGTGCCGGACAGCAGACTCATGGCGACCATGGTGCCGATCAGCACCGCCAGCGGCATCAGCTCGAAGGCATGGCGCGGGACCTTGAATGCCACCACCATCAGTGCGGCGCGGAAGGTGTAGCCGTTATGGCCGACCTCGGACACTTCGCCCAGCACGTCGAAGAAGGCAAACAGCGACAGCAGCGCCAGCAGGGCGAAGAACGACACCATGATGACGTTGCCGGAAATGTAACGGGTCAGGATTTTCATGCGCGGCTCCCGCCCAGGCTGCGCAGCCAGAGCTTCAGCGGCTTGCGGCGCCACAGCATCAGCAGCACGAATACGCCGGCCATCAGCAGATGCAGCAGGGCCAGTGCCCAGTAGGACGAGAGCACGCCCTTGGCGATCCAGCTCTGCATCAGGCTGATCAGGTTGTAGTAGAGCTGGTACACGAACAGGGCAATCAGCAGGTTGAAGGTATGGCCGCTGCGCGGATTGTAGTACGACAGCGGGATGGCGATCAGCGCCAGGATCAGCGAGGCAATCGGCAGCGAGATGCGCCAGGCCAGCTCGGCCTTGTCCTCGCTGCGGTCGCTGCCGACCAGTCGGGACATGTCGGCGGTCTTGGTGCGCGAATCCTCGTTGCTGCGGATGTTCTGGGTGATCTTGACCCGGTAGCGGTCGAACTCGACCACGCGCCAGTCGGCATGACCGGCCTCGCCCTCATAGCGGCGGCCGCTCTTCAGGTGCAGGTAGCGCTCGCCGTTGGGCTCGGTGCGCACGGTGCCCTCGCGGGCGAAGACGATGCTGGTCTTGCCGTCGGTCACGCTGCGCACAAAGATGTTGTAGGCCGCGCCGGCCTCGCCGGAATAGTTCTCGACGAAGTAGACCTTGTCGCCGCTGCGCGACTCCTTGAATACGCCCGGGGCCAGTGCGCTGACTTCCTCGCGCTGGCGCAGCACGTCCGAATACTCGCTGCCCTTGCGCGCCGCCCATGGTCCCAGATACAGGCTGACGATGGTGATCAGGATGGTCAGCGGCACGGAGAAGGCCAGGATCGGCTGTATCCAGCGATTCGGCGACAGGCCGGAGGTCAGCCAGACCGCCATCTCGTGATCGCGCCAGGTGCGGGTCAGCACGACCAGCACCGAAATGAACAGGGTGATCGACAGCAGGGTGCCGAAATAGCTCAGCGTGGAGAAGGCGATCATCGCAACGATCGCGTCGGTGGGCAGCACGCCCGCCGCGGCCTTGTCGAACAGCTTGACGACCTGCGTCACCGTCATGATGGCGAGCAGGACACTAAACACGGCGAAGGCCACAGCGGTAAGTTCGCGTAACACGCTGCGGTAAAAAATCATGGCTGCTGGCCTTTTTGACTTTTTGCGGAAAAGATGGAGATAATCGAAATGAAACGAAAAATTTACAATTTTTGAAATTTTCGCGCTGGTCGGCTAGGTTTAACCGATATCGGCAACCGGAACGAAACGCTGACGCCGTCAGTCTTTCCGACCATTCCGACCCGCCAGGCGTACGCCGCCCTTCAGGAGACTGACGATGGAATTTAGCATAAAAAGCGGTAGCCCGGAAAAGCAGCGCGTCGCCTGCGTGCTGGTCGGGGTGTTCGAGTCCCGCAAGCTGACTTTCGCTGCGGATCTGCTCGACCGCATTTCCAACGGCTTCCTGTCCGACGTGCTCAAGCGCGGCGACATGGACGGCAAGCTGGGCACCACGCTGGTGCTGCACAATGTGCCGCACACGCTGTGCGATCGGGTGATGCTGGTCGGGCTGGGGCGCGAGCGCGACTTCCGCGAAAAGGAATACCGCGAGGCGGTGCGCAGCTCGGTCCGGGCACTGGCGCAGACCGCGGCGGTCGAGGCGGTCAGCTATCTGACCGAACTGACGCTGAAAAAGCGTGATGTCGAATGGATGATCGAGCAGGCGACCGTCGCCACGCTCGACGTGCTGTACAAGTTCGAGCAGTACAAGAGCCGCAAGCCGGACGAGACGCCGCAGCGCGAACGCGAACTGCGCAAGCTGGTGCTGTCGGTTCCGCGCCGCAGCGACCTCGCCGATGGCGAGAAGGGGCTGGTGCAGGGGCAGGCGATCGGCGCCGGCATCAGGCTGGCGCGCGATCTCGGCAATACCCCGGGCAATGTCTGCACCCCGACCTGGCTGGCCGAGCAGGCGCGGGTGGCGGTCGAGGCCGCCGGCGGGCTGTGCCAGGTGCTGGAACAGGACGACATCGCCGCGCTCGGCATGGGCGCCTTCCTCGCCGTGGCCCGAGGCAGCGCCGAACCGCCGCGCTTCATCATCCTCCAGCACCGGGGCGGGGACGAGCACGACCGTCCGGTGGTACTGGTCGGCAAGGGCGTCACTTTCGACTCCGGCGGCATCTCGCTGAAGCCGGGCGAGAGCATGGACGAGATGAAATACGACATGATGGGCGCCGGTACCGTGATTGGCGCCTTTGTCGCCGCCGCGCGGATGAAGCTGCCGATCAATATCGTCGCGCTGGTGCCGACCTGCGAAAACATGCCGGCCGGCAATGCATGCAAGCCGGGTGACATTGTCACCAGCCTGTCCGGCCAGACCATCGAGATTCTCAATACCGACGCCGAAGGCCGGCTGATCCTGTGCGATGCGCTGACCTATGCCGCCCGCTTCGAGCCGGAAGTGATCGTTGACGTCGCCACGCTGACCGGCGCCTGCATCATCGCGCTGGGCCATGTCGCCACCGGGCTGTTCTCCAACCAGGATTCACTGGCGCGCGACCTGATCGCTGCCGGCGACGAAGTCGGTGACCGCGCCTGGCACATGCCGCTGTGGGAGGACTACCAGGAGCAGCTGAAGAGCCCGTTTGCCGACATGGCCAATATCGGCGGCCGGCCGGCCGGGTCGGTCACCGCCGCCTGCTTCCTGTCCCGCTTCGTCAAGCCGTACGACTGGGCGCACCTGGACATTGCCGGCACCGCCTGGAAGAGCGGCAAGGAAAAGGGGGCGACCGGCCGTCCGGTGTCGCTGCTGGCCCAGTTCCTGCGCGATCGCGCCGACCTGGCCACCGGCCAGACCGTGCGTCGCGGTCGCCCGCGCCGTGATCCGGTCGAAGTGGTCAGTGACGATGACGCAGATTGATTTCTACCACCACGTCGCCGACCCGGCAGGGTTTGCCTGCCGGCTGGCGGCGACGGTGATCCGGCATGGCGAGCGGCTGACCGTGCTGCTGGCCGACGAGGCGGCGCTGGCCGGGTTCGATACCCGGCTGTGGAGTTTCCCGCCGCAGGGCTTCGTCCCCCACGTCCGGCTCGACGATCCGCTGGCGGCGGAAACCCCGGTGCTGCTGACCACCGCGCTGCCGGCGACGCCGGTCACCGGCGTACTGCTGAACCTGTCGCTCGGCGAGCCGGCCAATTTCACCGCCTACCCGCGCATTCTGGAGATCGTCGGCGAGGACGACGCGCAGCTGGCGCGCGCGCGCGACGTGGCCCGGGCCTACAAGCGGGCCGGGCTGGACACCACTTATCACGACATGGCAGGACGCTAGCCGGCTGCCGTGCACATCACGGAACCCCCCGATGGGCTATCGACTGAGCAAGATCACTACCCGCACCGGCGACGGTGGCACTACCGGCCTCGGCGACGGTCGTCGCGTGGCCAAGGACGATGCACGCATTCATGCGCTGGGTGATGTCGACGAACTGAACAGCCAGATCGGCGTACTGCTGGCCGGCGAAGGCGTACCGGACGAGGTGCGCGGCTGGCTGCTGACCATCCAGCACGATCTGTTCGATTGCGGCGGCGAACTGGCCGTGCCCGGGCATGTCGCCATCAAGCCGGTGCATATCGCGCGGCTGGAAGCGATGACCGCGCAGATGAATGCCGACCTGGCGCCGCTGAAGGAATTCATCCTGCCCGGCGGCAGCCTGGCGGCGGCACAGACCCATGTGGCCCGCGCCGTGGCGCGCCGTGCCGAACGCACGCTGGTATCGCTGGCGACGTTCGAGACGCTGTCGCCGGATCTGCAGCCATACCTGAACCGGCTGTCGGACACGCTGTTCGTCATGGCGCGCTATCTGAACCGGTACGCTGGCGGCAGCGACGTGCTGTGGCAGCCGGGACGCGACGCCGCGCCCGGCGAGACCGCGCCGTGATCCGGCCGTGACCCCGCCCGCCGCCCGGCTTGCCGGCCTGTTGCTGGTCGTCGCCAGTCTGGCGGCGTCGGCGGCGGGCACGCTGGCCGGCCGGGTGGTGGACGTGATCGACGGCGACACACTGACGCTGCAGCGTACCGGGCACCCGCCATTGCGGATACGGCTGGCCTTTGTCGATGCCCCGGAACGCGGGCAGGCCCACTGGCGTCAGGCGCGTGACGGACTGGCCGAACGCGTGCTCGGTCGACGGGTGCAGGTGCGGCCACTGAGCGGTGACCGCTACGGCCGGGTCCTCGGTCAGGTCTGGCTGGCCCGGACCGACATCAATTGCGCGCTGCTTGGCGCCGGGCTGGCCTGGCACGATGTGCATCACGCGCAGCGCATACAGGGCGGCGCCAGCTTTGCCCGCTACCAGTCCGCGCAACACTACGCGCGCAGCCATCGCCTCGGCCTGTGGCGACAGTCCCGCCCGCAGGCGCCGTGGCGTTATCGGCAGCGGCGGGGGCGGTGATTGCAAGGCAATTCGCCATAAGCCGGTTATTGATTCACGCTGCCCCGTTCCCCCTTTTTGCCGCCCACCGTCCGTCCCGACAATCTCAGCGCATTGCCGACCACCAGCAGTGAACTCAGCGCCATGCCGAGGCTGGCGATCCACGGCGTGATCCAGCCGCCGATGGCCAGCGGCAGCGCAACCAGGTTGTAACCGACCGCCCAGACCAGATTCTGGCGGATGATGCGCCGGGTGCGGCGGGCGATGCCGAGTGCATCGACCAGCGGCGACAGGCCGTTGCCGACCAGCACCAGATCTCCGCTGAGACGGGCGACGTCGGTGCCGCTGCCCATGGCCGCGCTGACATCGGCGCGGGCCAGCACCGGGGCGTCGTTGACGCCGTCACCGACCATCAGCACATGGCGTCCCTGCTGCTGCAGTGCCGTCACACAGGCCAGCTTGTCCTCCGGGGTCATGCCGCCCCGGGCCTGATCGATGCCCAGCGTGGCCGCCACGGCGGCGGCGGTTTCGGCGCGGTCGCCGCTGGCGAGGTGGGTACGGATGCCGCGCGCGCGCAGCGCGGCGATAACGGCGGCCGCGTCGTCGCGCAGCCGGTCGCCAATGGCGAAGGCGGCGATCCAGCCGCCGGCGTCACCGAGCGCGATCACGCTGTCGTTGCCGCCGAATCCGGCCAGTGCGTCCGGTGCCTCCCCGGCGACGGCGACAACGAAGGCGGGCTTGCCGAGCCGGTAGCGGCGTCCGGCGAACTCGCCCTCGACCCCCTGACCGGCCACGCTGTGCAGGCCGGTGCAGCGCAACGGCTCGCCACCGGCCGCCAGCAGGGCGCGGGCCAGCGGGTGCTCGCTGCCGGCTTCCAGCCCTTGCGCCAGTGCCAGGGCGTCGATGCGGGCATCGAACACGAGCTGGTCCTTCAGCTGCATGTCACCCCAGGTCAGCGTCCCGGTCTTGTCGAAGACCGCATCGGTAATCTGCGCCAGCGATTCCAGCGCCGTGCCCCTGGCCAGCAGTACGCCGCGTCCGGCCAGCGTGCCGCTGGCAGCCGTCAGCGCGGCCGGCGTGGCCAGCGACAGGGCGCACGGGCAGGAAATCACCAGCACGGCGACCATGATCCACAGCGCGCGCTCCGGGTCGACCATATACCAGCCGGCATAGGTCAGCACGGCGACCAGCAGCAGGGTGGTGACGAACCACGCCGACACCCGGTCGGCCAGCACCGCCAGCCGGGGCCGTTCGCTCATTGCCTGATCGAGCAGACGGACGATGCCGGCCAGCCGGGTCGACTCGCCGGTATGGGTGGCGCGCAGATACAGCGGGCTGGCGACGTTGACCGAGCCGGCAATCAGCGTGTCGCCGGACTGCTTCGGCTGCGGCAGGCTTTCGCCGGTCAGCAGCGATTCGTCGACACTGGAATGGCCGTCCAGCACCTCGCCGTCGACCGGTACCGTCTCGCCCGGCCTGACCAGCAGCACTTCGCCAGGGCGAACGCTGGCGACGGTCGCCATGTGCGTGTCGCGATCGGCCGGCCAGTCGGCCACGCGCTGGGTGAAGGCCGGAATCAGCTTGACCAGCCGCTCACCGGCGTCGCCGGCACGCCGGCGCGCCATGCCTTCGAGGTAACGGCCGCCGAGCAGCAGGAAGACGAACATCGACACCGAGTCGAAATAAATGCCATGGTCGATATGGTTGAACAGTGCCCAGCTGCTGGCGACAAAGGAGGTCAGCACGCCGACGGTGACCGGCACGTCCATGCCGGCGCGGCGGTTGCGCAGGTCGCGCCAGGTGCCGACATAGAACGGCCATGCCGAGTACAGCACCACCGGCAGGGTCAGGAAGAAACTGGCCCAGTGCAGCAGCCACATCCATTCCGCACTCATCTCGCCCTGGGTATCCAGATAGACCGGCACCGCGTACATCATCACCTGCATCATCGACAGACCGGCGACCCACAACCGGTTGAGCTGGCCCTTGCGTTCCTGCTCCGCCAGCTTCTCGCGCCGGTCGGCATCGTACGGATGGGCGCGGTAACCGATCTGGGCGATGGCTTCAAGCAGGGCGGACAACTGTATGCGGGTCGAATCCCACTTTACCCGGGCACGATGACTGGCATAGTTGACGTCGACCGAGATCACGCCCGGCTGGCGCTTCAGATGCTGTTCGTTCAGCCATACGCAGGCGGCGCAGGTAATGCCTTCCAGAATCAGCGACGCCTCGCGCAGATCGCCTTCGGCATGGACGAAGCTGTGCTGCAGTTCCGGTGCGTCATACAGCCGGATCTGCTCGACCAGCTCGGTCGGCAGCGGCTCGGCGCGCCGGGCATCCAGCGTGCGGTGCTCGTAGTAGCCGTCAAGGCCGGCGTCGATAATGGTTTGCGCCACCGCCTGGCAGCCGGCGCAGCAGGCGGGCTTGTCGGATTGCCGGTAACGGATGGGGAAGTGGATGCCGTCGGCCACCGGCAGACCGCAATGGAAGCAGGGATCAGTCATGACAACGGATTCTACCGAAGACCGCGCTCGCAGGGGGCAAGCGGGCCGGGCCAGAAGCGAAATGGCTGCATTTTGTTTGCCCGACACTTGTACAACGTGTAGCGTGAATGTCATATTGCATCGCAGCTATCCGCACGGGACCCGCAAAAGAATACATGCTCGACAACGCTCTCATCCTGCTGCCGGACTTTCTGATCATCCTGTTTGGCTGCCTGCTCAAGCGGCGCTTCGGTTATGGCGGCGACTTCTGGCTCCAGTTGGAGAAGCTGGTCTACTACGTGCTGTTCCCGGTCATGCTGTTCCGGTCGGTGGTCGGCTCCAGCCTCGACCTGCGCGAGGCCGGCGACATGGTGCTGGTCGGCTTTGCGTTTACCCTGACCGGTGTCGGGCTGGGCATGGCCGGTCGCTGGCTGTCGCGTGACGATTCGCGCTCGTTCGCTTCCAGCGTGCAGTGTGCGTTCCGTTTCAACACCTATATCGGGCTGGCGGTGGTCGACCGGGTAGCGGGACCGGCCGGGGTGGCGACATTCGCGCTGCTGGTCGGCTTCATCATTCCGCTGGCGAATGCAGCGGCGGTCTGGTTTCTTGCCCGGCACAGCGGCGGTTCGCTGTGGCGCGAACTGCTGCGCAACCCGCTGATCCTGGCGACGCTGGGCGGATTGCTGTGCAAGGGCATCGGCATCGAGCTGCCGGCGGCGCTGGAGCGGATCGGCAACCTGTTTTCGGTCACTGCGATCACCATGGGCCTGCTGTGCGTCGGTGCCGGGCTGCGGCTCGGTGCGCTGCGGGCGCGGCTGGCCCTGGTCAACTACCTGACCGTGGTCAAGCTGCTGGTGCTGCCGGCGGTGGCGATCGGCTGTGCGGCGTTGCTGGAGGTCGGTGGTACCTACCGTCAGGCGGCAGTGATTCTTGCTGCATTGCCCACGGCGTCGAGTGCCTACATTCTGGCCACGCGCATGGGCGGTGACGGGCAACTGGTGGCGTCGATCATTACGCTGCATGTATTTGCCGCCATGTTGACCATGCCGCTATGGCTATCTCTGGCATGATGGATGCAACTGGAGCGATTGATTTAATGCAATATGGGGAAACCTGATTGACTGTAACCTTGAGCCATTAACCTGACGATCCGGCCGGGGGCGCATCCGGACCCCCGCCGCATGCCCGACTGCCCGTGGTTTCCGGCAGTGAAGAATCGCCAGGTCACCGGCATGAGCGGTGGCCTGTAACGACTGGGCCGCCACCGGACCGACGTACCCTGTCGGACCCGGTGGCGGCGTGTGATTAGAACCGTATCGCCCCAAATGCAGGAGACGACCGTGAACTCCAACACACCAAATAACGAGTTGCTTCAGAATTTCTTTACCAGCCTGACCGAGCGCAATACGGCCATGTTGCAGCAGATCGTCAACAACATGAGCAAACTGCACCTGCCGGATGACCAGATGGCGCCGTTCACGAAACTGTGGGGGAGTCTGGCCGAGCAGTCGAGCAGCTGGCTGGCCGTGCAGCAATCGTTCTACCAGCAGCAGATGAACATGTGGATGAGCTTCCTCGGCAAGCCGGCCGAAGGCGAGGAGGGCGCGCCGGCCGACAAGCGCTTCGCCGCACCGGAATGGAACGAGCATCCGTACTACAAGTTCCTGAAGCAGAACTACCTGCTGACGTCGAAGTGGCTGACCGAAATGGTCGACGGTGCCCAGGTGGACGAAGAGCAGAAGGAACGCATGGCGTTCTTTACCCGCCAGTACATCGACGCCATGAGCCCGAGCAACTTTGCCGTCACCAACCCCGAGGTGATGAAGCGCGCGATCGAGACCAAGGGCGAGAGCCTGGTCGAGGGCATGAAGCACATGCTCGACGACATGCAGAAGGGCCGCATCTCGATGACCGACGACTCGAAGTTCGAGGTCGGCGTCAACGTGGCGGTCACGCCGGGTGCGGTGGTGTTCGAGAACGACCTGTTCCAGCTGCTGCAGTACACGCCGACCACGGCCAAGGTTCACGAGCGGCCGCTGCTGGTGGTGCCGCCGTGCATCAACAAGTACTACCTGATGGACCTGCAGCCGGACAACTCGATGATGCGTTATCTGGTCGGTCAGGGCTACACCGTGTTCATGGTGTCGTGGAAGTCCGCTGACGAGCGCATCAAGACCTATACCTGGGACAACTACATCGAGGACGGCGTGATCACGGCGGCCGATGCCGTGCGCAAGATCACCCGCCAGGACAAGATCAATGCGCTGGGCTTCTGCGTCGGCGGCGTGATCCTGACCACTACCCTGTGCGTGCTGAAGGCGCGCGGCCTCGACTGGTTCGAATCGGCCACGTTCATGACCTCGCTGATCGATCACGCCGAGCCGGGCGATATCAAGATGTACATCGACCCGAACGTGATCCGCGCCCGGGAAGCCATTATCGCCACCGGCAACGGCGGCATCGTGTCGGGCATCGAGATCGGCAAGACCTTTGCCAGCCTGCGCGCCAATGATCTGGTGTGGAACTACGTCGTCAACAACTACCTGCTCGGCAAGACCCCGCCGCCGTTCGACCTGCTGTTCTGGAACAACGACGCGGCCAACCTGCCGATGCCGATGCACACCTTCCTGCTGAAGGAGCTGTACACCAACAACAAGCTGATCCAGCCGGGTGCGCTGACGCTGTGCGGCGTGAAGATCGACGTCGGCACCATCGACATCCCGCTGTACGTGTTCGCTGCGCGCGAAGACCACATCGTGTTGTGGAAATCGTCGTACTCCGGCGTCAAGTACCTGACCGGCGCACCGGAACGCCGCTATGTGCTGGGCGCGTCGGGCCATATTGCCGGCTCGATCAACCCGGTCAGCAAGAACAAGCGCAACTATTGGGTCAACGAGTCGCTGCCGAATTCGGCCGACGAATGGTTCGAAGGTGCCGAGTCGCGGCCGGGCAGCTGGTGGCAGGACTTCGACAGCTGGCTCGCACCGCGTTCGGGCAAGGAAATTGCCGCACCGAAAACGCCGGGCAACAAGGACTATAAAGTCATCGAGCCGGCACCGGGCCGCTATGTCAAGGAACAGTCGCGGGTGATGGTTTCGGCCTGACCGGTCCGTTTTTCCTACAATTGAGATCCAGGCCGGCGGCGATGAACCGCCGGTCGCCCCCCAGGAGAAAAGTATGCAAGAAGTCGTCATCGTTGCCGCCAAGCGGACCGCCATCGGCAATTTCGCCGGCTCGCTGGCCAAGGTCGGTGCCCCTGATCTCGGCGCGACCGTGATCAAGGCGCTGCTGGCGGAAACCGGCGTGAGTGCCGAAGCGGTCAGCGAAATCATCCTCGGTCAGGTCCTGACCGCAGGCGTCGGCCAGAACCCGGCCCGCCAGGCGCTGATCAAGGCCGGCCTGCCGGTGACCACGCCGGCCTCGACGCTGAACGTGGTGTGTGGCTCCGGCCTGCGCGCGACCCATCTGGCGGCCCAGGCCATTGCGCTGGGTGATGCCGACATCATCATCGCTGGCGGCCAGGAAAACATGTCGCTGTCGCCGCACCTGCTGATGGGCTCGCGCGACGGCTTCCGCATGGGCAATGCCCAGCTGGTGGACAGCATGGTCTACGACGGTCTGACCGATGTGTACAACCAGTACCACATGGGCATTACGGCCGAGAATATTGCTGCCAAGTACGGCATTAGCCGCGAAGAGCAGGACCAACTGTCGGTGACGTCGCAGAATCGTGCCGAAGCCGCACAGAAGGCCGGCAAGTTCGCCGCGGAAATCGTGCCGGTCGCCGTGCCGCAGCGCAAGGGTGATCCGGTGATGTTCGACAGCGACGAATTCATCAAGCAGGGCGCGACGCTGGAAGGCCTGGCCAAGCTGCGCCCGGCGTTCAAGAAGGATGGCACCGTGACCGCCGGTAACGCGTCGGGCCTGAACGACGGCGCGGCCGCCGTCATGCTGATGTCGGCCAAAAAGGCGCAGGAACTGGGCCTGAAGCCGCTGGCGCGCGTCGCCGGCTATGCGCTCTCCGGCTGCGCACCGGAAATCATGGGCATGGGTCCGGTCAGCGCTACCCGCAAGGCGCTGAAGCAGGCCGGCTGGTCGCTGGGCGATCTGGACCTGATCGAAGCCAACGAAGCGTTTGCCGCGCAGTCGCTCGGCGTGACGCGCGAACTGGAATGGGATCTGTCACGGGTGAACGTCAATGGCGGCGCGATCGCGCTGGGTCACCCGATCGGGGCGTCCGGTTGCCGCGTGCTGGTGACGCTGCTGCATGAAATGCAGCGCCGCGAAGCCGGCAAGGGCCTGGCCACGCTGTGCATCGGCGGCGGCATGGGCGTGGCGCTGGCGGTCGAACGCGTCTGACGACTCACCGAGGCAGGCACTGCCTGCCTCCCGCTGTCGCGGGAAACGGTGTTGCAGGGTATGAATGAACAGATGGCGGCTGCCCCGGGCAGCCGCCGTTTTCTTTTGGCGTGCCATGACTGTTGTGTCGCTGCCACAACACTGTTCGCGCCGGCCGGGCAATCCGACGAACGGGAACCGCTGTGTGTTCACTGTGCTTTCCGGTATCGATTCCGCAGCAACTTCCACTCCCGGATGCCGTTCCCGCGCCGTCTGGCTGCTGAACATCCGGTCAATTTGGCTGGATATGCTGTATAAATCTTTCTGCTATTGAAAAAAGAACGAATCAGATCTTCCATGACCGGTAGCGAACGGCTGCTATCGGCGGGACTGGACTTCCCGCGGGCATCGGCACGCCCGGCCGGGATTCGATACGGCAGAAACCCATAATGAAAAAAATTGCGCTGGCGGCGCTGGCCAGCCTGCTGCTGGCCCCCGGCTGCCTGGCTGCCGAAGCGGTCACTGAATGGCGTTATCACGTCTACCAGGGCGATACCCTGTGGAGCATTGCCACCCTGCACCTGAAGGATGTGTCCTATATCCCGGCGCTGCAGCGGCTGAACCGCATTTCCAACGCCCATGCCATCCTGACCGGCAGGGATATCCGCATTCCGCTCGAGTGGATGAAGCAGCGCCCCGGCCGGCCGGTGGTCATGGCCGTGACCGGCAACGGCAGCCTGAAGCGGCACAACGGCAGCCGGCCGCTGGTGGAAAAGCAGGAACTGGAGGCCGGCGACATCATCGAGACGGCGGAGAACGCCGTCATCATCATTCGCTACGAGGACGGCTCGGTCAGTGAAATCGGGCCGAAGTCCCGGCTGACGATCAGGCAGACCACGCATTACCCGAGCACCCAGGCCACCAGCAACGATATCCGGCTCGAACGCGGCAGCATTGACAGCCGCATCACCAGAAATCCGCTGATGCCGAACCGGTATGACATCCAGACCCCGAGTGCGGTGACGGCGGTGCGTGGTACGCAGTTCCGCGTGCGCGTCGACGACCCGGCCGAATCCGGCACCGAGGTGCTGGAGGGCAAGGTCGAAGTCCGGCAGGACGGTCGTCCGGTCAATGTCAGCGCCGGCTACGGCGTGATGATGCGTCAGGGCAGGGACGACAACGGGGTCGAGTCGCTGCCGGCTGCGCCCGATCTGGCCGGGCTGCCGGCCGGCAGCGCGTTTCCGGGCGTGCAGTTCGCCTGGCCGGCCGTGCCGCGTGCGACCGCCTATGCGTATTCGCTGCAGGGCGAGTCCGGCCAGTATGCCAGCGGCGAGACCACCTCCCCGCGGGCCGTTGTCCGGGTCAGCGACAATGGCCGCTATCTGCTGACGGTACGCGGCAAGCTGCCGAGCGGTCTTAATGGTTATCCGTCCTCGCATGCGTTCCGCGTGCACGCTTTCCCGCCGCCGCCGTTTATTGTCGAACCGATGAATGGCATCATGGCGGCCGGCAACCAGGTCAGCCTCAACCTGGGCGCCACGGACGGGCAGCGCTGGCTGGTCGAATTTTCCCGCGACAGCGCATTTTCCGCGCCGGTGCTGCGCCAGCAGATGGATCGCGACCATGCGTCGATCACGCTGCCGCAGGCCGGGATCTGGTTCTGGCGCGCCGCCCAGCTCGATGCCGGCGGCGTGGCCGGCCCTTTCGGCGAACATCGCCAGCTGGAGGCCGGCGCCGGTTTCCGCGCCCGGCTCAACGATGTACGCATGGCCGTGCGTGCACGTGCGCACCCGGTCGATGGCGCCAGCTATGCACTGACGCTGAGCCGCCCCGGTCAGGAGGTCGTGTACCGCGAGGTCGCAAGCCAGCCGGTCTGGGTCCTGCCGAAGACGCTGCCGTCCGGTCCTTATCGGGCCCGCATCGACATCGATGCGCCTGATTATCATGAGGTTGAACAGCAAGAGATCCAGATACTTGGCTAAACACAGAACGCTGGCCTGGTTGCGCCGGCATGGCATGCCGATTGTGGTCATGCTGCTGACGATTGCCGTCATCCTGCACCAGGGCAGCACCCGGATCGATCTGTGGCTGCTCGATGGCCTGTCCGAGCTGAAGGCCAGCCCGAGCAGTGATGACATCGTGATTGTCGCCATCGACGAGCGCAGCCTGAGCCAGCTTGGCAGCTGGCCGTGGCCGCGCGAGCTGCATGCCCATCTGCTGGACCGGCTGCACGGGGCCCGGGCGGTGGCGCTGGACCTGATTATTGCCGACCCGTCGCCGCAGCCGGAATCCGACCTGGAGCTGGCGCGGGCAATGCGCCGGCACGGCCATGTCTACCTGCCGATCGTGGTCGAAAACGCCGAAGGCAAGCCGAAGGAAGTGGCGCCGCTGCCGGCGCTGGTCGCTGCGGCGAAAGGGCTGGGGACGCTGGATTTCGAGCGGGACAGCGACGGCCTGATTCGCCGTTTCTATCTGCACAGCGGGCTAGGGGCGCCGGTGTGGCCGGCTTTCGCCACCAGCGTGCTGGGCACGACACGCAAGGCCGTGCCGCCGGGCAGCATGGCGACGCTCGATGGCTGGGCGCGTTCGGGCGAACGGCAGATTCCGTATTTCAGCGGCAAGGTCGGCTATCCGACGCTGTCCTATGTCGATGTGCTCGGCTCGACCGGGAATATCGATGCCATCCAGGGCAAGATCGTCTATGTCGGCGTGACCGTGCGCGGCATGGGCGATGTGTACCGGACGCCGGTATCGGACATGCCCGGCGTGGTCATCAATGCCGCCGCGACCCAGGGGGCGATGGAAGGCAGCCTGATCAAGACGCTGGACGCCGACTGGCTGACCTGGCTGCTGCTGTGCCCGGCGCTGCTGTGGCTGCTCGTGCACCCGTTCATCAGACCGACGTCGGTGCTGGCCGTCGGCTGTGGCGCGGCGCTGGCCCTGCTGCTGTGCAGTGTCACCGCCTACTTTGCGTTCCGGTTCTGGCTGCCGCTCGCCAGTCTGGCGCTGATTCTGCTGGTGTCGGTGCTGGTCGAGTCCATCATTGACCAGCAGCGTTTCAAGAAGCTGGCGCTGACCGATGCGCTGACCGGGGTCGGCAACCGGCTGTGCTTCAACGAGTCCTTCCGCAGCGCGATCAACATGCCGAACGGGCGGCAGCGACCGATCGGGCTGATGATTCTCGATATCGACAATTTCAAGCTGTACAACGACCACTTCGGCCATGCCGCCGGTGACGATGTGCTGCGCCGGGTCGGCAGCGTGCTGCTCGCAGCCTGTCCGCGCAAGGGCCTGGCGGCCCGTATCGGCGGGGAAGAGTTCGCTATCCTGCTGCCCGGCGCCGGCAAGGGCGAGATGAATGCGGTGGCGGAAAGCGTTCGCGCCAACCTCGAAGCGCTGCGGATTCCGCATCCGGCCAATGGTGGCGGCATTGTCACCTGCAGCGTCGGCGTGGTCTGCCGCGCGGTGGGGGCGGAAGGCAACCAGCGCGAGCTGTTTGTCGAGGCCGACGAGGCGCTGTACGAGGCGAAGAAGAACGGGCGCAACCAGGTCCGGGTGGCCGGCCGGACCGTCGTGCCGGTCAGCCCTGCGGCGGCTTGACGCCGTTCGGCAGCAGCAACCACATCTGGCCGCGCTGCTTCATGCGGCCGGCCTGTGCGCCGGCTTCGTCGCCAAAGCCCCAGAAGAAGTCGGCGCGCACCGCGCCCTTGATCGCGCCGCCGGTATCCTGTGCGCCGACCAGCCGGCGCAGTGGCGCATTGCTGTTCGGCAGCGTGGTCGACAGCCAGACCGGCGCGCCGAGCGGCGTGCTCTTCGGGTCGACGGCAATGCTGCCGCCATCGGTCAGCGGCAGGCCCATGGCGCCAAGCGGGCCACCTTCGGCCGCGCCCAGATCACGGAAAAACACATAGCTCGGGTTGGCGGTGTACAGCTCTTTCAGCCGTTCCGGATTGCGTTTCGCCCATGCCTTGATGCCCTGCATCGACGCCTCGGACGCCTTCAGTTCACCCTTGTCGATCAGGTAGCGGCCGATCGAGTTGTACGGCTGACCGTTCTGGTCGGCATAACCGACCCGGACCATGCTGCCATCGGGCAGCTGCACCCGGCCGGAACCCTGGATCTGCAGGAAGATCGCTTCGACCGGGTCATTGACCCAGACCAGCGCGTTGCCGGGCGACACGCCCTTGCCGTCGGCGATGTCGCCGGCGGTCCAGTACGGCACCAGCTTGCGGCCGACCAGCCGGCCGCGCAGCCGCAACCCGTTCAGTTGCGGATAGACACTGGCCAGATCGACGTTGATCAGATCGTTCGGCACCGGGTACAGCGGCACGGTCGACTGTGCGGTCCGCGTGCGGCTGCCGGTCAGCAGCGGCTCGTAGTAGCCGGTGATCATGCCGGCGGTTTCCTGGCCGTCGGCCAGTTGCCAGGGGGTGAAGCGGGATTCAAAGAACTGGCGGATCGCCGCCGGGTCCTGCGGGTTGACGCCGGCCGATGCCGCGCAGGCGTCACCCCAGCCGGCACGCCTGGCCACGGTGCGGCACGAGATCAGCCATGCCTGCCAGCCGGCAGCCGTGTCGCCGTCCTGCCAGCCGGGCAGGGTGGCGAAGCTGGTCTGGTGATAGGTCGCCCTGGCGCCGGACGGCTTGACCGGTGGCTGCTGCGGCGTGGTGGGCGGCGACACCGGCGGCGTGGTCGGCGTCGGGACGGGAGTCTGGGTGGCGCAGGCGGCCAGCAACAGCGAGCAGGTCAGTGCGCTCAGGCGGCGAACGTTCATGGATATACGGCCAGGTTCAGCAAAAAAGAGGGCGATTGTACCCCCGCGATGGCGATGCTGTGCTTAGTCCGGCGCGAGGCAGTCTTTCGGCTATAATCGACCTCATTTTTCACCTGAATTGCTGCATCCACACATGGAACTCGCCAAGAGCTTTGAACCGGGCGACATCGAACGCCGCTGGTACGATCAATGGGAACAGGCCGGCCACTTTGCGCCGAACATGGACGAAACCCGTCCGTCCTTCGCCATCCAGCTGCCGCCGCCCAATGTAACCGGCACCCTGCACATGGGGCACGCATTCAACCAGACCATCATGGATGGCCTGACCCGTTTCCATCGCATGAAGGGCGACAACACGCTGTGGGTGCCCGGCACCGACCATGCCGGCATTGCCACGCAGATCGTGGTCGAGCGCCAGCTGGCCGAGCAGGGCATCAGCCGCCATGACCTCGGCCGCGATGCCTTCATCCGCAAGGTGTGGGAATGGAAGGAGGTGTCCGGCGGCACCATCACCAGCCAGATGCGTCGCGTCGGCTGCTCGGTCGACTGGTCGAACGAATACTTCACCATGGATGACACCCGCGCCGGCATCGTGACCGACGTGTTCGTCCGCCTGTACCGTCAGGGCCTGATCTACCGCGGCAAGCGGCTGGTCAACTGGGACCCGAAGCTCGGCACCGCCGTGTCCGACCTCGAAGTGGAGTCGGTCGAGGAAGACGGCCACATGTGGCATATCCGCTACCCGGTAGTCGGCAGCGAGGCGTCGATCGTGGTGGCGACCACCCGTCCGGAAACCATGCTCGGCGACGTGGCCGTGGCGGTGAATCCGGGTGATGAGCGCTATGCGCATCTGGTTGGCCAGATGCTGGAACTGCCGCTGACCGGCCGCCGGATTCCGGTCATTGCCGATGACTACGTCGATGCCGCATTCGGCACCGGTCTGGTCAAGATCACCCCGGCGCACGATTTCAACGACTATCAGGTCGGCAAGCGCCACGGCACGCAACTGATCAATGTGATGAGCCTGCAGGCAACCCTGCTGGCCAAGGCCCAGATCTTCGCGTTCGACGGCACCGCCGAAGGCACGATCGACCTGCCTGCCGCCTATGCCGGCCTGTCGACCGCCGACGCGCGCAAGGCGATCGTGGCCGACCTGGATGCCCAGGGCTTCCTGGTCGAGGTCAAGCCGCACAAGCTGATGGTGCCGCGTGGCGACCGTACCGGTTCGGTGATCGAGCCGATGCTGACCGACCAGTGGTTCGTCGCCATGTCCAAAGTTGGCGACAATGACCCGACCGGCAAGAGCATCGCCCAGAAGGCCATCGATGCCGTTGCCAGCGGCGAAGTGCGCTTCATCCCGGAAAACTGGGTCAACACCTACAACCAGTGGATGAACAATATCCAGGACTGGTGCATCAGCCGCCAGCTGTGGTGGGGTCACCAGATTCCGGCCTGGTACGACGAGGACGGCCGCTGCTACGTGGCCGAAACCGAGGCCGAAGCGCTGCAACTGTCCGGCGGCAAGCCGCTGCGCCGCGACGAGGACGTGCTCGACACCTGGTTCAGCTCGGCGCTGGTGCCGTTCTCGACCATGGGCTGGCCGGCCGACACTGCAGCACTGCGCGCCTTCGTGCCGTCGTCGGTGCTGGTGACCGGCTATGAAATCATCTTCTTCTGGGTTGCCCGGATGATCATGATGACCACGCACTTCCTCGGCAAGGTGCCGTTCCGTGACGTGTACATCCATGGCATCGTGCGCGATCACGAAGGCAAGAAGATGTCGAAGTCCGAGGGCAACGTCATCGACCCGGTGGACCTGATCGACGGTATCGCGCTGGAACCGCTGGTCAAGAAACGCACTACCGGCCTGCGCCGCCCGGAAAAGGCACCGCAGATCGCCAAGGCGACCGAAAAGCTGTTCCCGGAAGGCATCCCGGCCTATGGCACCGACGCGCTGCGCTTCACCATGGCCAGCTATGCGAGCCTCGGCCGTTCGGTGAACTTCGACTTCAAGCGCGCGGAAGGCTATCGCAACTTCTGCAACAAGCTGTGGAATGCAACCCGCTTCGTGATGATGAATGTCGAGGGGCAGGATTGCGGTCAGGATGAAAGCCTGCCGCTGTCGTTCAGCTTCGTCGACCGCTGGATCATCGGCCGTCTGCAGCAGGCCGAAGCCGAGGTGACCGAGGCGCTGGACAGCTATCGCTTCGATATCGCCGCACAGACGATTTACGAATTCATCTGGAACGAGTACTGCGACTGGTATCTGGAACTGGCCAAGGTGCAGATCCAGAACGGTGACGCCGCCCAGCAGCGCGCGACCCGCCGCACGCTGGTGCGCGTGCTGGAAACCACGCTGCGCCTGACTCACCCGCTGATGCCGTTCATCACCGAGGAGCTGTGGCAGACCGTGGCGCCGCTGGCCAACGCCCGGCATACCGACTCGATCATGATCGCCAGATGGCCGGTGGCCCAGCCGGAAAAGATCGACGCCGTCGCCAATGCGCGCATGGATGCGTTCAAGGACATGGTCAACGCCATCCGCAACCTGCGTGGCGAGATGAACCTCGGCCCGGCCGTCAAGGCACCGCTGCTGGTCGAAGGCCCGGCCGACTATGCCGATTTCCTGCCGTATGCGCGCCTGCTTGGCCGCCTGTCCGACGCGGCCATGGTCGACAAGCTGCCGGAAGATGATGCACCGGTAGCCATCTCCGGCACGGCGCGGCTGATGCTGAAGGTCGAGATCGACAAGGACGCCGAATGCGCCCGCCTGAACAAGGAAATCGCCAAGCTGGAAGGTGAAGTCGCCAAGCTGTCCGGCAAGCTCGGCAACGACGCCTACGTCGCCCGCGCTCCGGCGCATCTGGTCGAGCGCGACAAGGCGCAACTGGCCGAGTTCGGCGCCAAGCTGGACAAGACCCGCAGCCAGCTGGCCAGACTGCAGGGCTGAGTGCGGGGCGGGGCGTCCGTGAGGGCGCGCCGCCTGGCCATCCGGAACGCCGCTTTTCCGCGAGGGAAAGCGGCGTTCTGACGTCCGTCTGCCTATGACCAGCTGGCCGCCATCACCGGTGCCAGCGTGTCGCGGTACGCTGCCGGCAGCGTGGTCTGGCCAGCGGCGGGCGGGGAGAAGGCCGCCATGGCCGTGACCAGCTGGTCGACCTGGTGGTCGATCCGGCGCTGCCCGGCCGCTTCCAGCTGGTCTCCGTTCCAGACCGTGCCATCGTTGAATACCAGCTGCTCGATGCGCTGGTGTGGCGAGTCGTACCAGCCGGCAATGGTGATCCGGTCGCCGCCGGGACCGTAGTCCAGAACCAGACTGGCAAGCTCGCGGCTGACGGAAACGTCGGCCGGCGCGATGCCGGCACCCAGCACGATGCGATCGGTGGCGGTATCGTACCCGGGGTAATCGTAATACCCGTTTTCCCGGACGGTATCGATGCCGTCACCAGGGGAAAAGTAGTAGTTGTCGGCGCCGGTGCCGCCATAAAGCTGGTCGTTGCCGCGTCCGCCCTCAAGGTGGTTGGCGCTGTCGGGGTTGGCGCCGGGCTCGAGGCGGAACCAGTAATGGTCCGCAATCAGCAGGTCATCGCCAGCGCCACCGAGCAGGAAATCGCTGCCGCCGTTGCCGATCAGCATGTCGTCACCGGCGCCGCCGGCGATGCCATCGTCCGCGCTGCTGCCCCAGCCGATGTCCGCGGCCGCTCCGCCGAGCAGGATGTCGATGCTGCCGGGGCCGCCAGTCGCGCCGCTGTCCGGACTGAAGAACGTGGCGGCGTTGCCGTCGACGAGGCCGGCATGGGCATTGGCCAGCATGCGCTGTACGCCGGGATGCTGCGGGTGCAGCGCCGCGGCGACCTGCAGCAGCGACAGGTGGGACAGGGCCTGTTCCGGATTGTGCTGGCGCCAGCCGGCGGACTGCAGTTGCCCGATCAGCGGGGTGAGGCTGGCGACGGGGTGGTTGGCAAGGTCGATCTGGAGGGGGCTGGGTGCGGTCTGCATGCGGATTCTCCCTGTGCGGTCGTGGTATGACCGGAAGACTTCACGCTACGCCGACGGGATTCGGGCTGTCATTCAGACAATCCCCTGTTTTTCATTGGAAAACTCTGATTGTCCATCCCGTTTTTCTGCCGGTATGCAGCCCGGTTTACACGGAGAAATGAAAACGCCGCTTTCCCGTAACGGGAAAGCGGCGTTCCGGCCTGGCAGTCGTGTCAGGCGGCGATGCCGTCGTTCGCCTCGCGGATGCGGTTGGCGATATGGGCCAGCGCTTCCTCGACCTGGTCGATCAGGATCAGGCACAGGTCGCCGGGGCGCAGATGCGACAGGGCGGTGTCGATGGCGAGGAATTCGCCATGGATTTCCTCGATCGCGGTGGTGCGCCTGGCGCCGGCCAGCCCCTGCTGCAGCAGGGCGAGCACTTCGCCGTCAGCGCGGCCGCGCTGGCAGGCGTCCTGATACAGGATGACTTCGTCGAACGCGTCGCCGAGGATCTTGGTCTGCTGACGGATGTCCTGGTCGCGGCGGTCGCCGGCGCCGCTGATCACCACCGAGCGGCGCTTGGCCGGCATGGTTTCGATCGCGCGGGTCAGGGCCAGGATCGCGTCCGGGTTGTGACCGTAGTCGGCGATCAGGGTGGCGCCGTTGTACTCGAACAGGTTGAAGCGGCCCGGCGCGGTGTCGGCATCGCTGACGAAGGAGCGCAGGCCGGCACGGATGGTGTCCCAGTCGGTGCCGAGTGCCCAGGCGCCAGCGACGCAGGCCAGGGTGTTTTCGACCTGGAAGCCGATCCGGCCGCCGGCGGTCAGCGGGATGTCGGCCAGGGCCAGGCGGACTTCGCTGCTGCCCTGTGCGGCGACGATGTCACCGCCGTCGACGTAGATCACCCGCTTGCCCTGGGCGCGGTGCGACACCATGACCGGCAGGGTCGGGTCGATGGCGAAGTAGGTGACCTGGCCCGGGCAGGCGTCGGCCATGTGCGCCACCAGCGGGTCGGCAGCGTTCAGGACGGCCATGCCGGTGGTCGACACATTGCGCACGATGATGCTCTTCAGCACCGCCAGGTCTTCCAGCGTGGAGATGTAGTTCAGGCCGAGGTGATCGCCCATGCCGACGTTGGTGACGATGGCGACGTCACAGACATCGAAGCCGAGGCCTTCGCGCAGCAGGCCGCCACGCGCGGTCTCGAACACGGCAGCGTCGACGTCCGGGTGGAACAGCACGTTGCGCGCGCTGCGCGGACCGCTGCAGTCGCCGGTATCGGTGCGACGGCCGTTGATGTAGACGCCGTCGGTATTGGTCATGGCGACACGCTTGCCGGTCTGCGCCAGCAGGTGGGCGGACAGGCGCACGGTGGTGGTCTTGCCATTGGTGCCGGAGACGGCGATGACCGGGATGCGGCCGTTGTCGCCGGGGGCGAACATCGACGAGATCACCGCTTCGCCGACATCGCGGCCCTTGCCGAACGACGGCTGGATATGCATGCGCAGGCCGGGGGCGGCGTTGACTTCGACAATGCCGCCGCCCTGTTCTTCCAGCGGACGCAGCACGCTGTCGCAGACCACGTCGACGCCGGCAATGTCGAGGCCGATGGTTCGCGCTGCCGCGATGGCGCGTGCGGCCAGTTCCGGGTGGACGTCGTCGGTCACATCGGTGGCGCTGCCGCCGGTGGACAGGTTGGCATTGTTGCGCAACACGACGCGCTGGCCGCGGGCCGGCACGCTGTCGGCGTCCAGGCCCTGGGTCTGCAGGGTGGCCAGGGCGATGTCGTCGAGGCGGATGCGGGTCAGTGAGGTCGAGTGGCCACTGCCGCGACGCGGGTCGAGGTTGACCACGTCGATCAGCTCGCGCACCGTCAGGGCGCCATCACCGACCACTTGCGGCGGTTCGCGCCGCGCGGCGGCAACCAGCTGGTCGCCAACCACCAGCAGGCGGTAGTCATGGCCGGGAATAAAGCGTTCAACCAGCACATGGCTGCTGATTTCCGACGCTGCCGCGTAGGCGGCCAGCACCTGGTCGTGGGTCGAGATATTGACCGCAACGCCCTTGCCCTGATTGCCGTCCTGCGGCTTGATCACCACCGCGCCGCCGATTTCCTGCACGGCGGCCCAGCAGTCGTCGACATCGGTCACGGTGCGGCCGTTCGGCACCGGCACGCCGGCGGCGTGCAGCAGCACCTTGGTCAGTTCCTTGTCCTGGGCGATCGCCTCGGCGATGGCGCTGGTGCTGTCGACTTCGGCGGCCTGGATGCGGCGTTGCTTGCTGCCCCAGCCGAACTGGACCAGGCTGCCCCTGGTCAGGCGGCGGAACGGAATGCCGTGGGCAACGGCGGCGTCGACGATATTGCCGGTGCTCGGTCCGAGCCGGACATCCTCGTCCAGATCGCGCAGGGCAGCCAGGGCGGCCTGCACGTCGAACGGCTGGCCGGCGTCGGCGGCCTTCAGCAGCGCTTCGGCCTGCTCGAAGGCCAGCCGGCCGACTTCTTCCTCGGTGTATTCGACCACGACCTGGTAGATGCCGGCTTCCAGCGTTGCCGTGGTGCGGCTGAAGCTGACCGGACAGCCGGCGCGTGCCTGCAGCGCCAGGGCGACGGCTTCCAGTGCATGGGCCATCGACACGGTTTCATCGTGGCGCAGGGTCTTCAGGGCGCCGAGTTCCGGGAACAGCCCGCGCAACCGGTCTTCGAACCCGGCCATCCCGGCCAGCGTGCGTTCGGTGTCGGTGCAGGCGACGATGGCTTCGATCGCCGTGTACCGGCTCCACAGGTTCGGGCCGCGCAGAGCGCGGATACGGGAGACTTCCATTTTGAGATGCGTCCTGTCCGGTAGGGCTTAGCGGTTGTTCGGGGTTTGCTGGCCAGCCCACTGGCGGACAGCGTTGAGTACGGGCCGGGGATTCCCCTCGCCGCACTGGATGATCAGGCATTCGCCGGCCGACAGGGCGGCCAGGGCATCGTCGACGGCGCGCGTCGCATCGCTTTCCTCGCGGATGTCGCTGGCGCGGATCGCCTGTGCCAGCCCCTGGCGCAGCAGGGCGCGGGCGGCGCCTGCCGGGCGCTGCGACGATACGGTGGCGTCGTCGGTCAGCACGATTCGGTCGAAGGCGGCGCCAAGGATTTCGCCCTGGCGGACCAGATCTTCGTCGCGGCGGTCGACGCCGCCGCCGTAGACGACGGTGCGATGGCTGCACGGGAAGCGGCCGAGCACATCGACCAGCGCCTGCAGCGCGGCCGGATTGTGGGCGTCGTCGACGATCACGGTCGAACCCTGGCTCTCGAATACCGAGAAGCGGCCGGTGGCATCGTGACGGTCCGGCTCGAAGGTGACGATGCCGGCGCGAATCAGGTCGGTCGACAGGCCCATCGACCACGCGGCGGCAATGGCGGCCAGCACGTTTTCGGTCTGGAAGGCGACGCGGCCGCCACGGGTCAGCGGGAAGTCGTCGACCTGGGCCAGCACGATTTCATCGCTGCCGGTGGCCAGCACGACCTGTTCGTCGCGGACCACGACGGCACGCTTGCCGGCAGCCAGGTGTTCCTGCACCACCGGCAGGTCGGCGTCGAGGGCGAAGTAGATCACTTCGCCGTCGCACAGCGCAGCCATCTCGGCCACGTCCGTGTCGCGGGCATTGAGGATGGCGGCGCCGGTCGGCAGTACCACGTCGATCTGGGTGCGCAGCACGTTGAACATGCGATCCGCAGTATCGATATGGTTGTCGCCAAGGTGATCCGGGTTGTCGATATTGGTGATGATGCCGACCTGGCAGCGGTCGTAGGCGAGGCCGTCGTTCAGCAGCGCGCCGCTGTCGTTCTCGAACACGGCGGCATCGACCGCACGGTTCATCAGAATGCGGCGGGCGGCGTCCCAGTTTGCGCTGTCGCGGGTTTCCACCTGGCGACGGTCGAGGAACAGGCCGTCGCTGCAGGCCAGGCCGACGTGGGCGCCGCTGAGGCGCAGCAGACGGGCGACCAGGCGGGCGACCACGGTCTTGCCGTTGCTGCCGGTGATGCCGACGATCGGGATACGGCCGTCTTCGCCTTCCGGGAACAGATGGGCGGCGATGGCGCGGCCGACCGGGCGCGGGGTGCCGTCGGCCGGGCGCAGGTGCATCAGCAGGCCCGGGCCGGCGTTGACTTCGACGATGGCGCCGCGCTGTTCTTCCAGCGGGCGGGTGATGTCACGGGTGACCAGATCGACGCCGGCGATGTCCAGACCCACGGTGCGCGCGGCCAGCGACACGGCGGCGGCGACTTCCGGGTGGACGATGTCGGTCACGTCGAAGGCGACGTTGCCGTTGCGCTGGATCAGCACGTCGACCCCGGCGGGCACGACCGAATCCGGTTCGAAGCCCTGACGCTTGAGGTCGAGACGGGCGGCGGTGTCGAGGCGCACGGTGTTCAGCGGATGGTCTTCGGTGCGGCCGCGGCGCGGGTCGCTGTTCAACTGGCTGTCGATCAGTTCGCGCACGGTTTCGCGACCGTTGCCGACTACCCAGGCTTCTTCGCCGCGGGCGGCGGCGACCAGCTTGCCGCCGACTACCAGCAGGCGGTGCTCCAGACCTTCGACAAAGCGTTCGACGATCACGCCGCTGCCTTCGTCGATGGCGACCTTGTACGCGGCTTCGACTTCTTCGCGGGTGTTCAGGTTGGTGAACACGCCGCGGCCGTGGTTGCCGTCATACGGCTTGACCACCACCGGCACGCCGATTTCCTCGGCGGCTTCCCACGCGTCTTCCGGGCTGCGCACATAGCGACCTTCCGGGACCGGTACGCCACAGGCTTCAAGCAGGGTCTTGGTCAGGTCCTTGTCGCGCGAAATGCTTTCGGCGATGGCACTGGTGCGGTCGGTCTCGGCGGTCCAGATCCGGCGCTGGCGTGCGCCATAGCCGAGCTGGACCAGATTGCCGGTGTTCAGGCGGAAATACGGGATGTCGCGGTCGTCGGCGGCGTCGACGATGCAGGCCGTGCTCGGGCCGAGGCAATGGTCGTCGACCAGGTCGCGCAGCGTGTCGACCACGGCGGCGACATCGAACGGGCGGTCTTCGATGGCGGCCATGACCAGATCGCGCGCGGCGTACAGGGCGGCGCGGGTGACATCTTCGTGCCAGGCGCGGACCACGACCTTGTACACGCCGCGGATCGGGGTTTCGCGTGCCTTGCCGAAACCGCCGGGCATGCCGGCCAGGTTCTGCAGTTCAAGCGTGACATGTTCGAGGATATGGCCCGGCCAGGTGCCTTCTTCGACCCGGCGCAGAAAACCGCCGCGTTCGCCGTAGCTGCAGCGGTGCTCGATCAGCGACGGCAGCCAGCTCGACAGGCGCTCGTAGAAGCCGGGCAGGGTGTTGGACGGGCATTCTTCCAGTTCGCCGATATCGACCCAGGCCTCGAGTACCGGGCGGTAGGTCCACATGTTCGGTCCGCGCAGGGAGATGACGCGGAGAATTTCAATGTCTTTCTTTTTCATGTTCCAAATAATGCCGTAGGTTTCCGTACCTGAAATGTTTCTGATTGGATCAATTTGTATCCGATTATTAATCGTTGATCAGAATGCTATTCAAGTGAGGGGTAAATGAGTTCGAGATGGAAACAAGCAAGTCCTGACTTTGAATCTTTCATTTAAACCTGTGGCCGTATCGCCGACGACCGGTGACAAGGCGGGGCGCACCGGTGGGCGGGGTCTGGCAGCGAGGCATTGGAAGCTCCGAGTAGGAACGGGAGGTACTATACACTTGCTTCTCCAGCAATTAAACTCTAGGCGGATTCAAGTTTCATCGCGGTCCGGATGCGCTAAATCCTTGTTGTGAAACCGTCTGCGGAATCTGAATGGCCGGTGACGCACAATTCATTACAAACTATTTCAATTCGCGCAAGTGCATTGCGGTGATTGTGAAGTCGATTGAATGTAATGGTGTGTAATGAATTGAAATGAATTGCACGTGAACGGTCCGTTCTTCTGCGTGCAGTCATCGTCTCCAGGACAGGCAGCTTCACCACGGTCGGGCCCGTTGCCCCTCTCGCCAGAAATCAGCTAATGACAAATCATTTATCCGTAGCAAACGTCCACTCCCGCAGCACGCTGCCCGACGAATGGCAACATGAAGTGCAGTCCAGCCTGTCGGTCGGGGAAACCGTGCTGGCGTGGCTGGAAGTCGATCTGGACCGGCGACTGCATTTCCAGCCGGGCATGGTGATCGTGACCGATCGCCGCCTGCTGGCGCGAGCGCCGGACAGCAAGAGCTGGAAGATCTGGGGCTATCGCGAGGGCCTGGCCCTGCGCCTGAGCGACCATGCCGGCGTCGGCGCGATCGAGCTGGTCGACGGTGAGTCCCGCCTGGCCGACTGGCGCTTCACGCTGGGACTGAACCCGGCCGCGCTGCGGCTGGTCGACCAGTTCACGCTGCACCGCGACCGTTATCTGGCCGGCCTGCCGGCTGCCGAACTCGCAGTCAGCGCCGTCTGCCCGAACTGCAATGCGACACTGGCGTCGGCGGATGCCGACTGCCCGCACTGCAGCGGCGAGACCGGCACGCCACCGACCACCTGGACGCTGTTCCGGCTGTGGCGCTTTGCCCGTCCGTACCGCGGCCGGCTGCTGACCGCCTTCGTGCTGACGCTGCTGTCGACGGCGGCGACCCTGGTCGCGCCATACCTGACCATGCCGCTGATGGACAAGGTGCTGATCCCGTACCAGAACGGCACGCCGATCGACACCGGGCTGGTCAAGCTGTACCTGCTCGGCCTGTTCGGTTCGGCGCTGTTCGCCTGGGTACTGGGCTGGGGGCGAACCTATATCCTGGCGCTGGTCAGTGAACGCATTGGCGCGGACCTGCGCACCTCGACCTACGAACACCTGCTGAAATTGTCACTGCAGTATTTTGGTGGCAAGCGCACCGGCGACCTGATGGCGCGCATCGGCTCGGAAAGTGACCGCATCTGCATCTTCCTGTCGCTGCACCTGATGGATTTCGCCACCGACGTGCTGATGATCATCATGACGGCGGCGATCCTGTTCTCGATCAATCCGTGGCTGGCACTGGTCACGCTGCTGCCGCTGCCATTCATCGCCTGGATGATCCATCTGGTCCGCGACCGCCTGCGCCACGGCTTCGAGAAGATCGACCGCATCTGGTCCGAAGTGACCAATGTGCTGGCCGATACCATTCCCGGCATCCGCGTGGTCAAGGCCTTTGCCCAGGAGAAACGGGAAACCGGGCGCTTCCGCGAAGCCAACCGCCACTATCTGACCGTCAACGACCGGGTCAACAAGGTCTGGTCGCTGTTCTCGCCGACCGTGACCCTGCTGACCGAAATCGGCCTGCTGGTGGTGTGGGCATTCGGCATCTGGCTGGTGTCGCATGACCAGATTACCGTCGGTGTGCTGACCGCGTTCCTGACCTATATCAGCCGCTTCTACACCCGGCTGGATTCGATGAGCCGCATCGTGTCGGTGACGCAGAAGGCTGCCGCCGGCGCCAAGCGCATCTTCGACATCCTCGACCATGTATCCAGCGTGCCGGAGGCGAGCCACCCGGTGTCGGTCGGCAATGTCAGCGGCAAGATCGAGCTGCGCGACGTCGGCTTCCGCTACGGCAGCCGCTCGGTGATCCGCAACCTGAACCTGACCATCCAGCCGGGCGAGATGATTGGTCTGGTCGGCCACAGCGGTTCGGGCAAGAGTACGCTGGTCAACCTGATCTGCCGTTTCTACGACGTGGCCGATGGTGCCATCCTGGTCGATGGCGAGGATATCCGCTCGCTGCGCGTGGCCGATTTCCGCCGCAATATCGGTCTGGTGCTGCAGGAGCCGTTCCTGTTCTTCGGCACCATTGCCGACAACATCGCCTACGGCAAGCCGGATGCGACCCGCGAGGAAATCGTCGCCGCCGCCCGTGCCGCCCATGCCCACGAATTCATCCTGCGCCTGCCGCACGGCTACGATTCGCTGGTCGGTGAACGCGGCCAGGCCCTGTCCGGCGGCGAGCGTCAGCGCATCTCGATTGCCCGTGCGCTGCTGATCAACCCGAGCATCCTGATTCTCGACGAGGCGACGGCATCGGTCGATACCGAAACCGAGAAGGAAATCCAGAAGGCGCTCGACAACCTGGTGCGCGGCCGCACCACCATTGCCATTGCCCACCGCCTGTCCACGCTGCGTCGTGCCAGCCGGCTGGTGGTGATGGACAAGGGCGAGATCGTCGAAGTGGGCGGGCATGAGGAACTGATCGCCCGCGAAGGGGCGTACTACCGCCTGTACCAGGCGCAGCAGCGCCAGGTGGAAGCCGAGGGCGTGTCGGAAGGCGCGCTGTCGGAAACCGTGGACGATTGAGAAAGACACCGATGACCGAAACCGATTTCAGCCTCGACCGCAACGCCTTCGGCCGCCTGGTGCTGACCACTGCCGACGGCACGGTGCACGAGAATGTCGTCCCGGTGCGCGCGTTCCCGATTGCCGCGCCCGACGACGGCCTGTCACTGCTCAGCCATGACGGCAAGGAACTGGTCTGGATCTCGCGGCCATCCGCGCTGCCGGCCGCCCCGCGCGCGCTGATCGAGGAAGAGCTGGCCGGGCGCGAGTTCATGCCGGAGATCCGGCGTCTGAGCGCGGTGTCCGGTTTTGCCTGCCCGTGCGTGTGGTATGTCGATACCGACCGCGGCGAAACCGCTTTCGTGCTGAAGGGCGAGGAAGACATCCGCCGCCTGGCGCCGCCGAATCTGCTGATTACCGACAACAACGGCATCCACTATCTGGTCCGCGACATGAACGCGCTGGACAAGACCAGCCGCAAGCTGCTGGACCGGTTCCTGTAAGGGCCGGCCTTGTGCCAGTCAGCTTGCTGACCAACCCGCGCGTGGGTGAAAGGCTTGAGGAATTCGAACCGCGTGAAGTCCGCAGGATTTTCGTCGGGCACTGCGAAATGCGGCATGAAATCCAGGCACCCATCCCCTACGTTCTGCGGTTGTGGCATACGCGCGAAAACCGGCAGGCGTGCCCGGGACTTGCGCCGATGCTTCAGCCTGCCTTGCCGTATGCCGTGGTTTCCAGCAGAAACGCCTCCACCGCTGCCGCAACCGCCTCGGGCTGGTCCTGCTGGACCATGTGACCGGCGTTGGCGATGCTGGCTTCGCGCAGGTCGGCGAAGCCGTCGCGGCGCTCGCGCATCAGTTCCAGAATATTGAAGGTCAGGCTGTTCGGCTCCGGCGAGTCGCCGGCCAGCCACAGCACCGGGCAGGTGATATGGCGCCAGCAGGCCCTGGCTTCTTCCAGCCGGTACAGCACCGGGTTGACCATCTTGTGCTTCGGGTCGGCGCGATAGCGCAGCTCGCCATTGTCGCCGGTTTCGGTCCAGTGCCCGGCCAGCCAGGCGGCGCGGTCCGGACGCAGGAAGGGCTGGCGTTTCAGCATCTTGGCCACCAGCGCCTGCAGGTCGCCGATCGGGCCGAAGCGCATGCCCGAGCGTTTTTGCGCCAGCCAGCGCGCATAGCGGGCCGGCGCTTCGTCGGGTGAGGTCGCCGGCAGGCCGAAGCCTTCGATCGAGACCAGCGCCGCCACGCGTTCGGGCCGGATGCCGGCATACAGGCTGGCCACCATGCCGCCCATGCTGTGGCCGACCAGTCGCACTGGAGCCTGCGGGGAGTAGTGTTCGAGGATCGCGTCGAGGTCGGCCAGGTAATCAGCGGCGAAATAGCTGCCGGTATTGTGCTGGGAGGCGCCAAAACCGCGCCAGTCCGGTGCAATGATGTCCCAGTCGTGCGCCAGCGCGTCGACCATGAACTGGAAGGTGGCCGAATGGTCCATCCAGCCATGCTGCAGGAACAGTCGCGGCGCGCCGGGTGTGCCCCAGCGGCGGATGTGATGGCGCAGGCCATGGGCGGACAGGAATTCGCTGCGGGACGGGTGTACGGATATCGGCATGGTGGGCGCAGTTTACCGCAGCGCCGCATGGGCGGGCAGGGTGGCAGGAACAGTTGTCAGCGGCGTGGCGACAGGCGCGGGTCCAGTGGCGGGGTCTGCACCGACACGATCCGGCAGGCGCTGGCGGCCGGGTGGGCCGGGTTCAGCAGATAGTTGCTGCCGTCCACCGTCAGTGCGCTCGGTACCTGCAGCAGCGCGGACGGCGCCTGCTCCAGCCAGGCGTCGCCGATCCGGCGGGGCAGCTGCGGCTGTTCGCGCCAGTCGTCGGGCAGGGCACTGATGTCGGCATGCAACAGGGATGCCGGTTCCGGGATGTCGATCTGCAGCAACGGGTAGTGGCGCGGGAAGACGTCCAGTTCCAGATGCACCAGCATCTCCAGCATGGCCGACGCGGAATGGTCGGCCAGGTAGACGACCGGCCGGCCGGGCGAGTGCCAGCGCCCCCCGGCGCGCAGCCCGCCCTGACCGCGCAGGTCGGCATGGCGGCTGATCCGCCACAGCCTCATGCGAAGTAGCCTTCGTCGATCTGGATCAGCGCGGTTTCGGCCAGCCGCGCACCCTGCTCGGTGCGGGAGATCTCCAGCGGTGACTGCTCGTCGAAACGTTGCAGCGGCTTGCGCATCCAGTCGGTGGCCAGATGGCGGTCGCCGAATACCTGCTCGGCCAGCGCCAGCAGGCTGGCCACCCGCACCGCGCGCTCGGATTCCTCGCGCGTCAGCGACTCGTGCCGGGCCAGCCGGTGGGTCAGCGTACGCGGGTTGATGACGAAATCCAGCTCCTTGCGGGTCAGTCCGGAGCGGACCAGATTGTCGATCACGCCCGGCGACACCCCGGCGCTGACCATGCCGGCCAGCGCCAGATCGGTATCCACCGGCTGGCCCAGCAGGACCGACAGTCGCTCGAAGTGGCCGCCGCAGGCGGTCCGGTCCGGGGTCGGTGCAAAGATGGCCTGGGTCATGTCGTGCCCTCCTGGTGCATTGGCGCCACCGCTGGCCGGAATGGCCAATCGGCAATTTGCCGCTTAATTATCGGCAAATTGCCGGTGTGGCGCAATGCGGGCACGCGACCGGCTGCGGCGGCTGCCGCTACGCGGGCCGGGACGATGCCGTTCCGGCATGAGAAGAAGGGCGCAAGGCCGCCCGCAGGTCATTGCCGCTCGGGCTCTGGTACACCGACAGACCGAACTCCGGCAGGATGGCGAGCAGGTGATCGAACACATCGCCCTGGATGCGCTCGTACTGCGCCCAGACCGTGGTTGCGGTAAAGCAGTACACCTCGATCGGGATGCCTTCCGGCTGCGGCTCCTGCAGCCGCACCATGCAGGTCATGTCGTGGTGGATGTCGGGATGGGCGTCGAGATAGGCCTGGGCATAGGCGCGGAAGGTGCCGATATTGGTCAGCCGGCGCAGATTGGCCGGCGGGACCGCATGGCCCAGCGCGCTGTTGCTGCGGGCCAGCTCCTCGCTCTTGCCGTCCAGATATGGCGCCAGCAGGCGGATGTCGCGCAGCCGCGCCAGATCTGTCTCGTCGAGGAAGCGCACGCCGCCGGCATCAAGCCGCAGCGTGCGCTTGATGCGGCGCCCGCCCGACTGCTGCATGCCGCGCCAGTTGCGGAAGCTCTCCGAGATCAGCCGCCAGGTCGGGATGGTGGTGATGGTCATGTCCCAGTTCTGCACCTTGACCGTATGCAGCGCGATATCGACCACGCTGCCGTCGGCACCGACCTGGGGCATCTCGATCCAGTCACCGACGCTGAGCATGTCGTTGGTGCTCAACTGCACGCTGGCAACCAGTGACAGGATGGTGTCCTTGAACACCAGCAGCAGCACTGCCGACATCGCACCGAGGCCGGACAGCAGGATCAGTGGCGAGCGGTCGATCAGCGTCGACACGATAAAGATCCCGCCCAGTGTGAATACGGCGATCTTGGCCAGTTGCACGAAGCCCTTGATCGAGCGCGTGCGCGCATGCTCGGTACGGGCATAGATCTCCTGCACCCCGTTAAGCAGCGCGCTGACCGCCAGCAGGCAGAACAGGCCGGTGGTTGCCAGTGCCACGTTCAGCAGCACCATTTCCAGCCCGGCCGGCAGCGCCGGCACGAAACGCAGGCCGAACTGCACCACCAGCGACGGGGTGGCCTGCGCCAGCCGGTGCAGCACGCGCTGTTCGAACAGGATGTCGTCCCATTCCCAGACACTGCGCCGGGTCATGACATGCACGGCACGAACCAGCACCCGTTCGACCAGGAACTGCGCCACCAGCGCGACCAGCGACAATACCAGCAGCCCGGCCACGCACTGTGCCCATGGCTCGCTCATCCACACTTCCCAATTCATGCTCGTCACTTTCCGTTTCGCCTCCTTGTACAGGGATCGCGCGACGGACCGGCCGGTCCCGCGATCACCGGGCGGGAAACCTTACCATGTGGCGGGCAGCGGGCAAAACCGCGGCAGATTCAGGCGTCCGGGTCCCATTGCGGCGCAAAATCGGGGTTGACCAGTCGTTCGCCCCGCTCCAGAGCGGCGATGGCGGCGCTGTCCGCCGCCGACAGGCGGACCCGTGCCGCCTGCAGATTGGCCTGCAGATGTTCGCGCCGGGTCGAGGACGGAATCACGGCAAAACCCTGCTGCAGCAACCACGACAGCGCGACCTGCGCCGGGCTGGTGTCGTGCTGCACGGCCAGCCGCTGCAGCACCGGGTCGTGCATGACCTTGCCGTAAGCCAGCGGCATGTAGGCGGTGACCGGGATGCCGTTCTCGCCGGCCAGGCGCGCCACGCGCCGGTTCTGCAGGAACGGATGCATCTCGATCTGCACGCTGGCGATCCGGTCGGCACCGACGAGGTCGATGGCCTGCTGCAACTGGGCGAGGGTGAAGTTGGAAACGCCGATATGCCGGGTCAGCCCGCGTGCCTTTGCTTCGGCCAGCGCGGTCAGCGATTCGGCCAGCGGGACCGCGTCTCCGGGCGATGGCCAGTGGATCAGCGTCAGGTCGACCTGGTCCAGCTGCAGCCTGGCCAGCGAGGCTTCCAGACTCGGTGCCAGCGCGGCGGCGGACAGGTTTTCGGTCCAGATCTTGGTGGTGACGAACAGCGAGGCGCGCTCGATGCCGCTGTCGGCAATGGCCTGGCCGACTTCGGCCTCATTGCCGTAGATCTGTGCGGTGTCGATATGGCGATAGCCGAGTTCGAGACCGGTGAGCACCGAGTCGATGACGGTCTGGCCCTGCAGGCGGAAAGTGCCGAGGCCGATGGCGGGCATGTTCATGATGGATCTGCCTTGTCGTTAGGGTGTTGAAGGAGAAGTCAGTCGGCGCAGGCGGTGGCCAGCGCGGCCTCGCCATCTGCCGCGGCGATGGTCCTGCGATCAAGATGGCCGCTGAGTGCGGTCAGCCCGAGCGCGCCGAGCACCACCAGCGCCCCGATCCACGGCGTCTGCATGATGCCGAGATGCGCGACCACCAGCCCGCCGCCCCAGGCGCCGCCGGCGATGCCGAGATTGAAGGCGGCGATATTCAGCCCGGAGGCGACATCCAGCGCACGCGGGGCTTCGCGTTCGGCCTGGCGTACCACGTACAGCTGCAGGCCAGGCACATTGCCGAAGGCGACCGCCCCCCAGGCCAGTACGGTCAGCAGCACCAGCACCTTGCTGCCGGCGGTAAAGGTCAGCGCAAACAGCACCAGTGCCAGGACCAGGAAAATGCGCTTCAGGGCCGGCACCGGGCCGATGCGGTCGGCCAGCCGGCCGCCGTACAGATTGCCGAAGGCCACCGACACACCATAGACCAGCAGCACCAGACTGACGGCATCGGCGCTGAAGCCGGACACCTCGCGCAGAATCGGCGCCAGGAAGGTGAAGGCCGTGAACGTGCCACCGTAACCGACGGCCGTCATGGCATAGACCAGCAGCAGACGGGGCCTGGCCAGTACCCGGAGCTGTTCGGCCAGCGAGGCCGGGCGGGTGTGACGCAGGCCGGACGGCACGAAGGCCAGGCTGCCGAAGAAGGCGATGGCGCCGAGCGCGGACACCAGCAGGAAGGTGTTGCGCCAGCCGAAGTGCTGACCGATGAACGTGCCGAGCGGCACGCCGGTCACCAGGGCCACGGTCAGGCCGGTAAACAGGATGGCGATGGCACCGGCGGCCTTTTCCTTCGGCACCAGCCCGGTGGCGAGCGTCGAGCCGATGGAGAAGAACACGCCGTGGGCCAGACCGGTCAGCACGCGGGCCACGATCAGCGATTCGTAGCCGGGCGCCTGCCAGGCCAGCAGGTTGCCGACGGTGAACAGCGCCATCAGTGACAGCAGCAGGGTCTTGCGCGGCCATTTGCCGCTGAGTGCGGTCAGCACGGGGGCGCCGACGGCGACCCCCAGTGCGTACAGGCTGACCAGCAGGCCGGCGGACGGCAGGTCGACGCCGAGGTCGGTGGCAATGGTCGGAATCAGTCCGACGATAACGAATTCGGTCGTTCCGATGGCGAAGGCGCTGAGGGTCAGCGCCAGCAGGGCGATGGGCATGGCGGGATTCCGGGTTGGGATGCCGCGCAGTGTCCCTGATTTACATTTGCAGATTAAGCCCGTTATCCTCGCAAGATAATTGACTGAAAATCAACAATGAACCTGACCCTGGAAGAAGTGCAGGCCTTTGTCGCTGTGGTCGACCACGGCTCGATTACCGCGGCGGCGGCCCAGCTCGGGCTGACCGTGTCCGGCGTCAGCCGGTCGCTGGGACGGCTGGAAAGCCGGCTGGACACGACGCTGCTGCAGCGGACCACGCGCCGGCTGGCGCTGACGGAGGAGGGCGAGGCTTTTCTGGTTCATGCCCGCCAGATTCTGGCTTCGGTCGACCATGCCGAAGAGCAGATGGCCCGGCGGCGGCAGACGCCGGCCGGTCGCCTGCGGGTCGACGCGGCGTCGCCATTCATGCTGCATGTGCTGGTGCCGCTGGTTGGCGACTTTCGTCGCCTGTATCCGCAGATTGCGCTGGAACTGCACAGCAGCGAGCAGGTCATCGACCTGCTTGAACAGCGCACTGACGTGGCCATCCGCATCGGGCCGCTGCGCGACTCGACCCTGCATGCACGCGCGCTCGGCAGCAGCCGGCTGCGGCTGCTGGCCAGCCCGGCGTATCTTGCCGTGCAGGGCCGGCCGGCCACGGTCGCCGACCTTGACCGTCATGCGCTGCTGGGCTTTACCCGGCCGGACTCGCTGAATGACTGGCCGGTGCGCGACGCGGATGGCGGCTTGCTGCATATCCGGCCGACACTGGCTGCGTCCAGCGGGGAAACCCTGCGCCAGCTGGCGCTGGCCGGCGAGGGTATCGCCTGCCTGTCGGATTTCATGACCGGTGCCGACCGCCAGGCAGGGACGCTGCTGCCGGTACTGGCAGAGATCACCCTGGACGTGCGTCAGCCGATCCACGCCGTCTATTACCGCAATACCCAGCTGGCGGCACGGATCGCCTGCTTTCTGGATTTCGTCAGCGACCGCATCGGCGCCGACGGGCAGGGGCTTATCCGGGCAGGTGACGCTCGATAAGCGGAAACAGCTCGCGTTCCTCGAAGCGGACGTGGGCTTCCAGCGCCACGGCGAAGTCGGCGATCCGCGTGCTGTCGCCTTCACTGATCGCCGTCAGTTGCGCGCGCAGCTGGCGGTGTTCGGTCAGTGTCCGCTCGCGCAGTGGCCGTTCGTCGTCGGCCAGCAGCAGTGGCAGCCAGTCGCGCTCTTCTTCCTCGAAATGGGTCAGCAGTGCCGGCTGGTCGAGTTGCGCGAACACGCTGACGGCCTGGCCGGCATCGGCGCGTTTCAGGCGCACGGCCAGCGACAGCGCCGGCTGGTGCTCGCGCGACAGCGACTGCAGCAGCGGGTGGCGCTTCATGCCGGCGGGTCCAGCGGGCGCACGACAAAGACCGCCGGATCGTCGGCGTGTTCCAGCAGCAGGCGGCGGACCCGGTCCTGCCAGCTGCGGCGGAAGGCGGCCAGTTCGGCCGGCGAGGCCGTGTCTGACAGGGCGCGCTGCATCAGCGTACCGCCGTCCGGCGCGGCCGGCACCCGGTCGAGCCGGGCGCTGACGCCGACCGCGGCACCGGTATCGGTGCGACGCAGTTGCAGGGTGTCCGCCGCCCCGGTGCCGAAGTGCAGCGACTGGCGCCGGTCGAAACGTCCGCCGATGCCCTTGAACCCGCCGTCGCCGGTGGCACCGGTCAGCAGCGTGACCACACTGGCGATCACGCCGCACACCCCGTCGGTCTGCGCGGCCGACAGCGCGGCATGCAGCGCGCCGCGCTCCGGCACGCTGTCCGGGTACAGTGCGGCCAGCGCTGCCCGGGTCATCAGGAAAGCCGACGCCACGGTCGGGCACGAGTGGCCGGCCAGCCGGACCGCGTCCAGATAGCGATAGGTCAGCAGGCCGTCGTCGGTTGCGCCGAGAAAGTCGGCGAGCGGGTCGCGCACGGTGATGCGCGGCGCCTGGTCGTACAGTGTGGTCATGGGCATGGCGTGATCAGGCCGCCTGGACGCGGCTGATGCGCACGCGCCATTCGTCCGGGCCCTGTTCCAGATATTGCCAGTCAAACTGCCCGGCGTACTCGGCCATGAACTGGTAGTGCAGCGGCTTCGGGTCGTGGTCATTGCACAGCAGCAGCGACTGGCCGGTTTGCAGGCTGTCGAACGTGCCGAAGATCAGCGGGTGACGGTCGCGCGGCGGGATCTGACGGACATCGATAAGCACTTCACTCATGACGCGGGCTCCTTGAAGGGGATGAACTGGTATGTGGAATGAAGCTTATCTTTTTGTCCGCATCAAAAGCAATATAAAAATTACATCTTTATCGGCGGAAAGACCCGAACGGACTGATTCCGTTCGGATTTCTGTCGTCGCTCAGTCGGTCTTGTCCCGGCCATCCTCGAACAGGGCGGCACGCATCAGCAGCATGGCCGTGACCGGCGAGGTCATCAGCAGGAATACGCTGATCAGGACTTCCTGTACCACCATGCGCTGGCCGAGCACCGAAAACGCCAGGATCGACGCCAGCAGCACGCAGGCCGCGCCCAGCGTATTGCCGAGCGCCGGGCCGTGCATGCGTGCGTAGAAGTGCGGCAGACGCAACAGGCCGATCGCGCCGATCAGGGTCAGCACACCGCCGGCGCACAGCAACAGCACGACCGGGATCGCGGCCCACAGCGGAAGCTGGTTCATGGCTCGATCACCTCGCCGCGCAGCAGGAACTTGGCCATGGCGCAGGTGCCGACAAAGCCGAACAGGGCGATCAGCAGCGCGATGTCGAAATACACCGCCGCGCCGGAACGCACGCCGAGCGTCAGCACGGTCAGCATCCCGCTGATATACAGCGCGTCGAGTGCCAGGATGCGGTTCTTGGCGCCGGGGCCCTTCAGCATGCGCCAGGCGGCGCAGCACATGGCGAGCACGAAGCAGAGCAGGGCGAAGTTCACCGCCAGGGTCAGCAGCATGTTCATTCGAAAATCTCCATCAGCGGTCGCTCGTAGCGCTGTTTGATGGTCTCGATCCAGTGTGCCTCGTCGTGCAGCTCAAGCACGTGCAGCGTCAGCGTGTGGCTGTCGGGGTCGAGGCCGGACCAGACCGTGCCGGGGGTGGCGGTGACGATGATCGACAGCACGGCCAGGCCGTGCGGATCGCGCAGGTCGAGCGGGATGCGCATGAAGCCCGAGTGCGCGCGCCGCTCGGGCGGGCCGAGGATGATGCCGGTCACGGCCAGATTGGAGCGGGCGATGTCGACCAGCACATGGCCGAGCAGCGACAGTGCGACCACCGGCCGGCGCAGCCGCGCCCGCAGCGGCCGCATGGCCGCGACCAGCAGCGACAGTGTCGTCGCCAGCAGCGCACCCAGCACGATCTGGCCGGGCGACAGGCTGTCGTTCAGGATCAGCCACAGCAGCAGCAGCGCCGCGGCCAGCGGCAGCCAGACGAGTTTGCGGGCCATCAGCGTGCTCCGTTCTGCGGTGTCAGCACCGCGTCGATATAGCGTTGCGGGTTCTGCAGCGCGCTGGCAGTGTCGACCAGATAGCCCATCACCGGCCCGGCGGCAATGGCCATCACCACGCACAGACCGATCAGTCCGGCCACCGGCCCGGCCTCGATCACCCGCAGGCGCGGCACGGTGCGGGCCGAACTCCAGAAAATGCGCATGCCCATCCGGCACAGCGCAATTACCCCGGCCAGCCCGGACAGCAGCACGGCGACGGTCAATGCCCAGGCGCTGAGCGGGGTCGTGCCGTCAGTGGCGCCGGCCAGCGCGGCCGACAGCAGCGAGAACTTGGCGACAAAGCCGGACAGGGGCGGCAGGCCGGCGACCAGCAGCGTGCAGATCACGAAAGCCAGGCCGAGAAAGGCCATGGCCGCCGGGATGGCGACGCCGACCACATCGTCGGAATGGCGCTTGTCCTCCGGGTCTTCCAGTCCGAAGGCTTCCATGGCCACGGCCAGCAGGTCGGCGCCGAAGGCGCGGCTGCGTTCGGCCATCTCGACCAGCAGGAAAAAGGCGCCGGTCGCCAGCACCGAGCTCAGCAGATAGAACAGCATTGGCGCAATGGTGCCGGGCGTGCCGATGCCGATCGCCGCCATCAGCGTGCCGGACGAGACGATGACGCAGAAACCGATCAGCCGTTCCATCTGCTGCGCGCCCAGCACGCCGACCGTGCCGTACAGCAGCGTCAGCAGGCCGATGCCGAACAGCCAGTCGCCGGTATACGGAAACAGGCCGCCATCGGCGCCCAGCAGGCTGCCGAGCCGCAGCAGCGCATAGATGCCGACCTTGGTCATGATCGAGAACATTGCCGCGACCGGCGCGCACGACGCCCCGTAGGCACCCGGCAGCCAGAAATTCAGCGGCCAGGCGGCGGCCTTGACCAGGAACACCACGCCGAGCACGGCCGCACCGGCCTCGAACAGCAGCCGTTCGTCGCCGGCCAGCTGCGGTGCTTTCAGCGCCAGATCGGCCAGGTTCAGCGTGCTGGTCACGCCGTAGATCAGCGCGGCGCCGATCAGGAACATCAGTGATGCCACCAGGTTGACCACCACGTAAGGCAGGCCGGCCTTGACCCGCGCCAGCCCGGAACCGTGCAGCGCCAGCCCGTACGACGCAGCCAGCAGGATTTCGAAGAATACGAACAGGTTGAACAGGTCGCCGGTCATGAATGCGCCGTTCAGCCCCATCAGCAGGAACTGGAACAGCGGGTGGAAGTGGACGCTGGAGCGGTCCCAGCGCGCCAGCGAGTAGATCAGCGTCGCCAGGGCGAGCACGGCGCTGAGCACCAGCATCAGCGCGGCCAGCCGGTCGACCACCAGCACGATGCCGAACGGCGCGGCCCAGTTGCCGACCTGATAGACCGCGATCGGCGCTGCTGCCGCCGCGCCGGCCAGCAGCGCCGCGGCGACCGCCAGTTGCGCCAGTGTCGACAGCACGGCGATGGTGGCGCGCGTATTGCGGCGTGCGTCGCCGAGCGTCAGCATCAGGGCGCCGGCCAGCAGCGGCAGGATGACCGGCAGCACCGGCAGGTGGGAAGTCCAGTCGCTCACCAGTCGCCCCCGCTTTCCCGCCCGTCGACATGGTCGGTGCCGGTCAGGCCGCGCGAGGCCAGCAGCACCACCAGGAACAGTGCCGTGGTGGCGAAGCCGATGACGATGGCGGTCAGCACCAGTGCCTGCGGCACCGGGTCGTCATAACGCGACGGGTCCATGACCTGGCTCGGGTCGACGATCGGCGCGCGGTCGATGGTCAGCCGGCCCATGCCGAAAATGAACAGGTTGACGGCATAGGACAGCAGCGACAGCCCCATGATCACCTGGAAGGTGCGCGGCCGCAGCAGCAGCCAGACGCCGGCGCCGGCCAGAACGCCGACGGCGAGTGCATAGACGATTTCCATCAGTCGGCCTGCCTTTCCTGTTGTGTGGGCAGCGGTTTGCGATGCTGGGTACGCAGCGACTGGTGGGCCAGCGCCACCAGCACCAGTGTGGTCGCGC
The DNA here is from genome assembly GCF_003269145.1 of Microvirgula sp. AG722. Lineage (NCBI taxonomy): Bacteria > Pseudomonadati > Pseudomonadota > Betaproteobacteria > Neisseriales > Aquaspirillaceae > Microvirgula > Microvirgula sp. AG722. The sequence continues at coordinate 162,813 of NZ_QLTJ01000005.1, forward strand.
CGACCACCAGCATGTAGACGCCGATATCGAACGGCAGCACGCTGGACAGGTGCACCGCACCGATCAGCGGCAGATGCAGATCCCCGGCCAGGCTGGTCAGGAACGGCCGCGCGGCGAACCACGAGCCGATGCCGGCACTGCCGGCGGCCAGCAGGCCGATGGCGATCCAGTACTGCGGGTGTAGCCGCGAGCGCGACTCGACCCAGACAATGCCGCCGAACATGTACTGCAGGATCACCGCCGTCGACAGGATCAGCCCGCCGACAAAGCCGCCACCGGGGGCGTTGTGGCCGCGCAGCAGGAAGTACAGCGACACCAGCGCCGCGACCGGCATGATCAGCCGCACCAGCACCGTCGGCACCATCAGGTAGCCGGCCGGCAGGGCCGCATCCGGATTCGGCGCGGCCATCATCGGCTGGTCGAGCTGCTGCTGTGGCGGCGCCACGCTTTCCGGCGCCGGGCGGAAGCGGCGCAGCAGCGCGTAGACCGTCAGCGCCACGATGCCGAGCACGGTAATCTCGCCCAGGGTATCGAAGCCGCGGAAGTCGACCAGAATCACGTTGACCACATTCAGCCCGCCGCCCTGCGGCAGCGATTCACGGATAAAGAACGGCGCGATACCCTCGATGGCCGTTCGCGACATGACAGCGAAGGTCAGCCCGGCCATGCCGCAGCCGACCAGTGCCGCAATGCCGAAGTCGCGCAACCGGCGGCTGTAGGCGATGACGCTGCCGGCACCAGCCTGGCCCGGCTGCTCGATGCGGCGCGGCAGCCAGCGCAGGCCGAGCAGGATCAGCACCACGGTGACCACCTCGACCGTGATCTGGGTCAGTGCCAGATCCGGCGCGGAGAACCAGGCGAAGGTCAGGCAGGTCGCCAGCCCGGCGCCGCCGGCCAGAATCAGCGCCACCAGCCGGTGGTACTTGGCCTGGTGCGCGGCACCGACGGCGCAGGCCGCGCCGCTCAGCCACAGCAGCGCAAACACCGGGTCCAGCGGGGCCAGCGGCTTGTCGCCGAAGCGGAAGCCGTGCGGCCACAGCGGAATCAGCGCGGCGGTGAAGGCTGCGCACACCAGCAGCAGCAACTGCACCTGCAGCCGGCGCGAGGACACATAGCGCATCAGGTGGTCGGCCGCCGACATGCTGGTCGCCATCACGAATTCAAACGCGCGCTTGCCGTCAAAGCGGTAGATCAGGATGCCGCCGCTGGCCTGGCGCCACTGCAGCCACAGGTACAGCAGCACACCGCCGACCAGTGCGACCAGGCTCATCAAGAGCGGCAGATTGAAGCCGTGCCAGATCGCCAGGCTGTATGCCGGCTTGTCGACACCGAGAATGGCCTGTGCCGCGTTGTCGAGGAACGGGCCGACCGTCAGACCCGGCAGGATGCCGACCAGCAGGCAGGCCAGTACCAGCAGCGCGCTGGGCACCAGCATCCAGCGTGGCGGTTCATGCGGCGCGCGCGGCAGATCGTGCGGCGCCGGGCCGTAGAACACCTGCAGAATGAAGCGCAGCGAGTAGGCGACGCTGAAAATGCCGGCAATCACCGCCGCCACCGGCAGCCAGCCGCTGTGGGCGGTGAAAACCGTCTCGGCGAAGAACATTTCCTTGGACAGGAAGCCGTTCAGCAGCGGGACACCGGCCATCGAGGCCGCCGCCACCATGGCCAGCGTCGCCGTGATCGGCATCGCCCGGGCCAGGCCGCTGAGCCGGGTCAGATCGCGAGTGCCGGTTTCGTGATCGACAATGCCGGCGGCCATGAACAGCGAGGCCTTGAACGTGGCGTGGTTGACGATATGGAAGACCGCGGCGACCAGCGCCAGCGGGCTGTTCATGCCCAGAAGCAGCGTGATCAGACCGAGATGGCTGATGGTCGAATAGGCGAGCACGCCCTTCATGTCGCGCTGGAACATTGCCGCATAGGCGCCAAGCACCAGCGAACACAGCCCGGCGCCACCGATCAGCCAGAACCATTCCTCGCTGCCGGACAGCACCGGCCAGAAGCGCGCCAGCAGGAACACGCCGGCCTTGACCATGGTTGCCGAGTGCAGATACGCCGACACCGGCGTCGGCGCCGCCATCGCGTGCGGCAGCCAGAAATGGAACGGGAACTGCGCGCTCTTGGTCAGCGCCCCGAGCGCAATCAGCGCCAGGATCGCCGGATACCACGCATGGGCGCGTACCCGGTCGCCGGCCACCAGCACCCGGTCGAGATCGTAGCTGCCGACCACCTGGCCGAGCATCAGCACGCCGGCCAGCAGGCACAGTCCGCCGGTGGCGGTGACGATCAGCGCCATGCGCGCACCGCGCCGGGCGTCGATACGGTGGTTCCAGTAGGCGATCAGCATGAACGACGCCAGACTGGTCAGCTCCCAGAACATCACCAGCTGGATCAGGTTGCCGGACAGCACCACGCCGAGCATCGACCCCATGAAGGCGAGAAAGAACGAGAAGAAACGCGGCACCGGATCGTCCGGCGACATGTAATAGCGGGCATACAGCACCACCAGGCCGCCCATGACCGCGACCAGCAGCGCGAACAGCCACGCATACCCGTCGAGACGCAGCGAAAAATCGAGCCCGGCGATCCACGGCAGCGCATGGCGGACCACGCCGCCGTCGGCGACCTGTGACTGCAGGCTGATGACCAGCGCGGCGCAGACCACGGCGACGCCGCCGGCCAGCCAGGCTTCGGCATTGCGCGCATTGGATGGCATGCAGGCAGCCAGCAGGCTGCCGATAAAGGGGAGCAGGACGATCAGGATCAGCGACATGGTGTTCCCGTCATCGCGGTTGGGCCGGTGCGATCAGCACATCGCAACCGGCCTGGGCAAGCACTTGTGGCATGACGCCGCGGTAGAACAGGCGTCGCAGCGCGGACGGGGTCCGGCCGCCGATCACCAGTAGATCAGCTAGCAATTCGCGTTCCTTGTCGAGTATCAGTTCGGGCGCATGGGCGCATTCGGCAATCTTGAATGCCTGTCGCGGCGACAGGCCGGCCTGGTCGAGCAGCGCATCGAGGCGGTCGAGCGCGGCTTCGCGCTGGTCTGGCGGGCAGGCCTGGTCGGCCGCGTCCGGCTGCCGGGGCAGGGCATGGAGCACGGTCAGCTCGGCTGCCGGCGCAAAGCGGCGCGCAAGCTGCAGGCAGTCCGCCGCACGGTCCGCCGACAGTTCGATGGCGACCAGCACACGCCGGTACGGTGCGGCGCCGGGGCGGCGGACGATCAGCAGTGTGCCGTGCGGCGGGGTCAGCAGTTGACGGGTCAGGGCCGTCAGCCCCTCGCGCGGCCACGGAGCCGGCTGGTGGGCGGCGAGGGTCAGCGGGTGGCGCTGGCGCTGGATATCAAGCTCGGCCAGACTGGCATCGGCCAGTACCTGCCAGTCGCCACCGGTCGGGAACCGGGGCAGCGGGCGCGGCAAGGGCGCCAGCGGTGACCAGGCGGGCGGGGCGATGCGCAACAGGGTGCCGCCGGCGGAGGCCGGCGTGCCGAGCGCGACGGCGGCGTCGATGAGCGGCTGCTCATCGGCCACGCCGTCGCTGACAATCAGTACCCTGTTCGTCGAATCCATCGCGCCCCTTGATTTGTCCGTCATGCGCCGCAGACCCGGCATACCTTTACAGTATTGCAGATGGTGGGGATACGGAAAATTCGGGCGGCGCGTAAGGGAAACCCGTAGGGTCGGGCGGTCCGCCCGTCATGGCAGCGAAGAACGGACGGGCATGGCGGGATTTCATCAGGCGGACGGCTGCCTGCGCCGTCCCGGCCCGTCAGTCTCCGGCGGCCAGCAGCGCCTGCACCAGGGAGTTGACGTGTTGCCGGGCCATCGCGTCGGCACGGTCGCTGTCGCGCCGGCGGATTGCATCGAGCACCGCGACATGCTCGCCGCGATTGCACGCCAGCTGGTCGAAGCTGAACGGCCGCCGGCCGCACATGGCCATCATCTGTCCATACAGCGCATGCAGCAGGCGCGACAGCGTCGGACTGCCGGCAGCAGCCAATAGCGCTTCGTGGAAATGCTGGTTGGCGCTGGCATAGCCGGCGCGGTCCTGGGCGGCTATGGCCTGTGCCTGACGGTCGATCGAATCGGCCATGACCGCGATCTGCGCCTCGTCGGCCTGGGCGGCGGCCAGCCGGGCCACCATGCCCTCCAGCGCCTCCCGGGCCCGGGCGATGTCGCGTACCTCGTCGGCACGGAAGGCCGGCATGAACACCCCCTGGCGCGGCCGCACCTCGACCAGCCCCTCGGCTTCCAGCCGGGAGATCGCTGCCCATAGCGGCGAGCGGCTGACACCCAGTTCCTGCGCCAGCGCCTCGACACTGATCTTGTCACCCGGCGCATGGCGCTCGCCATCGAGCAGAATGGCGCGAACGGTCGCATAGGCGTCGCTGCTGAGGGTGGAACGGGACAAGGGCTTGGTCATGGCAGGCGGGGCAGTGGTCAGGGGTGCTATCGTACCGCGCCTGTGCCCCGGCCGCTCAGTCTCCGTGTGCCGCGCCAGCCGCTGCGGCCGGTGCGGCGCAGTCGCCGGCCGGCGATCTGGCGACGCGGAGGGCCGTCCGGTCGGCTGCGTGATCGGCCGGGGCGCCGGCGATGGCCAGCCCGTACAGCAGCAGCGCCACGCCGAACAGGCGGGCGATGATGAACAGCGCCACAGCGGTCGGGTCCGACCGGGAATCGTCGTCGTGCATGGCAGCCCTTTCGTCATGTTTCGTGTTTCATGTTACGTGTCACAATAAAGGACGTCAACCGGCATCCGCCCCGCCGGCTTCCGCGCGGTGATGAAAATCGGGGATACTGGGCGGCTGTTGAATTCCGGATATCATGTGTCATGACTGACATGCGCGATGTCCATCGCATCTGGCGAGTGTTCGCCTTCATGGCCGTCTACGTGGTCCTGGACCTGTTCACCGGCCCGTACGCCGCTTTTCTGCCCAATGGCCAGGTCTGGCACCCGGCCGCCGGCCTGGCGCTGGTGTTCCTGCTGCTGGAAGGGAACAAGGCGCTGCTGCCACTGCTGCTGACCATCGTGCTGGCGCAATGGCTGGCCCCCTTTCCGGTCGAGAACACCGTCAATACCCTGCTGCCCGGCCTGATGCCGGTGCTGGCCTATGTCGCCACCGCCCATGCCCTGCGGCGCGGCCTGCCGGACGGCGGCTTTTTTGCCGACCACCGCAGCCTGCTGCGGCTGACCGGCGTGATCGTGGCCGGCGCCCTGTTCGGCACCCTGCTGCATACAGGTGCACTGGTCGCGATCAGTGGCAATACCCAGATACTGAGCGTCGATGTGCTGATCCGTTACTGGATGGCCGAGATCGCCGGCATGCTGATCGGCATGCCGCTGTTCTACCTGCTGTGCCGCGAGGATTCGCGTGCCGACTTCGTGCAGGCGGTCTGCAAGCGCGAGACGCTCAGCTGTGCGCTGGCGATCAGCGTGATTCTGGCCGGCGCATGGCTGCGACCGGATGACCGCATCCTGACGTTCTATCTGCTGTTCCTGCCGCTGGCCTGGGCGGCGGCACGGCAGGGCATGGCCGGGGTCATTGTCGCGGCCGTGGTGCTGGAGGCCGGCGTGACCACCGCCATCCTGCTGGCCGGCTGGCCGGGGCCGCAGATGCCGGACGTGCAGGTACTGCTGCTGACACTGACGCTGGCCGGCTTCCTGACCGGGGTGGCGGTCGATCGCTCGCGGCGTGCCAGCGCCGAGCTGCGCCAGTCGCTGCGGCTGGCTGCGGCCGGTGAAATGGCCGGAGCGCTGGCGCATGAGCTGAACCAGCCGCTGACGGCGCTGTCCGCCTACGGCAGTGCCTGCGCGCGGCTGATCGAAAGCAATGGCGACGATGCGCTGCTGAGAAAGACCGTCGGCGCCATGGTGGCCGAGTCGCGGCGGGCCTCGGATGTGCTGAAGCGTCTGCGGGAATTCTTCCGCTCCGGTTCGACGGCGCTGGAACCGCTGCCCGTGGCGCGCCTGATAGCTGCCGCCACCGCACCGTTTGTCGAGCGCGCGCGTCTGCGCGGTGTCGAGTTCGTGGTGGCGCCGGCGCCGGAAGCCTGTCTGCTCGGTGACCGGGTTCAGCTTGAGATTGTGCTGCGCAATCTGCTCAGCAATGCGTTCGAGGAGGTCGAGCAGGCGTCGATCGCCTCACCGCGGGTGGTGGTCGAAAGCGGCGCCGGTGACGGCTGGGCGTGGATACGCGTTCGCGACAGCGGCAGCGGCATTCCGAACAAGATCCGCGCCCGGCTGTTCGAGCCCTTCGTGTCGATGAAGGCCAGCGGCATGGGGCTCGGCCTGGCGATCAGCCGGGTGATCATCGAAACCCACGGCGGCACGCTGACGGTCGAGGCCGGCACGCACGGCATTCTGAAAATCCGGCTTCCGCTCGATGCCGGTGACGTTGAGACTTCCGATGACCCACACTGACCTGACGGTTTTCATCGTCGACGATGACCCCGGCGTGCGCGATGCGCTGAGCCTGTTGCTGAGCCTGCACGGCTATCGCACCGCGCTGTTCTCGACCGCCGCCGACTTCCTCCAGCGCTGGACTCCGGGCCTGAGCGGCTGCCTGCTGCTGGATATCCGCATGCCGGACATGGACGGGCTGACCCTGCAGCAGACCCTGCGCGAGCGGGGCTGCCGGCTGCCGGTCATCATCCTGACCGGGCATGGCGACGTCGATTCGGCGCGGCAGGCCTTTCGCTCGCAGGCGCTGGACTTCCTGGAAAAACCGGTCGACGAGCAGCGGCTGCTGCAGGCGATCGAGGAAGCCTGTGCCAGCCAGACCGCGGCGCAGCACCAGCGCCGTGGCAGTGACGAACATGCGCGCCGTTACGCGACGCTGACTCCGCGCGAGCGCGAAATCATGCAACTGGTCGTCGATGGCCGGCACAACCGCGATATTGCCGAGCTGCTCGGCATCAGCGTGCGCACGGTCGAGGTGCACAAGTCGCGGCTGATGGACAAGCTCGATGCGGCGTCGATTGCCGATCTGGTGCGCAAGCACCTGTCGCACGGCACCGGACACGGCTAGGACATACCCGGTACCTGCATTGCGCAGCATGGTGATAATCATTATCATTCTCGTTTGATTTCGAACGGGAGCTGTGCCAATGGCCGAAACATGCTGGTCGAGACACATCGTGTCCGACATGACCCTGTCTGCCGGTTCGCGGGTCCACAGCGACTATCTGGACGTGCGCGAACCGGTGTTCGAGGGGCTGCAGGTCATCGTCTCGCTCAGTGCCAGGCTGTCGGCCAGCATCGACGGTCAGCGACCGTTCGATGTCGCCGATGCCGGCGTCTACCTGGTGCTGGCGGCCGGTCGCCACGAGGGGCGCGACCGCTTCGCGCCCGGCACGCTGCAGCGCTACGTCAAGATCGGCATCGACCGCCAGGCGGCGCAGCGTCACGGGCTGGACCTGGAACGGATTGCGCAGGCCGGCGGTGAACGGCTGGGCACTGATGCCATCATCGTCCGCCGCCAGCCGCTGACACCGTCGCTGCGCGCCATCGCCTCGCAGATCCTGACCTGCCCGCTGGACGGCGGCTTGCGCGATCTGTACCTGGCCGGCAAGGGGCTGGAACTGACCGCCATCGCCACCCGCCAGGCGCTGGCCGTCGCGGGACGGCCGGCAGCACGGCGCTGGTCGGCCGGCGACATCGAGCGGCTGGAGCAGGCGCGCGCCCTGGCCACTGCCCACGCCCATGCGCCGCTGACGCTGGATCAGCTGGCACGCCGGGTCGGCGTCAATGTGAAGAAACTGACTTCCGGTTTTCGCGAGCTGTTCGGCACCAGCGTATTCGGCCACGTGCAGGAGGTGCGGCTGGCCGAGGCGCACCGCATGCTGTCGACCGGCGCCTACAGCGTGTCCGAAGTCGCCTGCCATGTCGGCTATGCGATTCCGCATTTCTCGACCCTGTTCCGCAAGCGCTTCGGCCTGCCGCCCAGCCAGCTGGGCCAGGGCTGACCGGCCGTCCAGATCACGAATGTCAAAGCCCGGCGGGCGAAAGCGCCTGCACTGGCAACACCGTACAGTATCGAGATTCATTCTCATCTGTTTACTGTCCAGGACATTGCCACCATGCCGTTACCCGCCCCGCTTCGCCGACCGCCGTCGCGCCACAAACCGGTTGCGCTCGCCGTACTGACGCTGTGCACGGCATTGCCGGCGTGGGCCGACGAAGGTGACGACGCGATCCGCCTGCCGGCGGTGACGGTCGATGCCGCCGCGCCACGTCATCTGCCCTCGGCGCAGACCGGCTCGTACACCGTGCCGGCGGTCAGCGTCGGCTCGAAAATCCCCGCCAGCCTGAAGGAAACGCCGCAGTCGGTCAGCGTCATCACCCATCGTCGCATCGAGGAGCAGAACATGACCTCGCTCGAAGACGCGATGGCGCAAACTACCGGTGTAACCGTCGACCTGTCCGGCACCGCCGTGGTGCCGGCGTTCTACTCGCGCGGTTTTCCGATCGAGTATTTCCAGTTCGACGGCGTGCCGCTGCAGACCGGCGGCTCGTCGTGGACCCAGCCCGATCTGCTGATGTACGACCGGGTTGAAATGCTGCGCGGGGCGGCCGGGCTGTTCAACGGGGCCGGCCAGCCGGGCGGCGTGATCAATCTGGTGCGCAAGCGGCCGACCGCCGCGCCGCATGCGTCGGTGGCGCTGAGCGCGGGCTCATGGGACAGCTGGCGCGGGGAGATTGACGCCAGTTCGGCCCTGAACGAGAGCGGCACCGTGCGTGGCCGGGTGGCGATGTCGTATGCGGAGCAGGATTACCCGGTCAATATTGCCAACAGCGAACGCACGGCGCTGTACGGCATCCTGGAAGCGGATCTGGGGTCGCGCACGCGGGCGTCGGTCGGTGTCAGCTACCAGAAACGCGACTGGGTGCCGCCGATGATGGGGCTGCCGCGCTACAAGGATGGCGGCGACCTCGGCCTCGGTCGCAAGACCTTCCTCAGCACCCCCTGGTCGCACTGGAATTTCGAGACTACCCAGCTGTTTGCCGATCTGACCCATGATTTCAACGACGACTGGCAACTGAAAATCAGCGCCAGCGGCGAGCGGGAAACCAGTGACCTGAAATACGCGTATGTGAGCGGTGCGGTCGACCGGGTCACGCTGGCCGGGCCGAAGCTGGCCGGTGGCGCCAATGCGTACCGCAACAGCCAGCTCGGCATCGACGCCATGCTGTCCGGCGCATTCCAGGCGTTTGGCCGTCGTCATGAAGTGGTGGTCGGCGGCAATCTGTACCGGCGCGAGGCCGATGCCGACGGCGGCGTGCTGCCCGGCTTCGGCGGCACGGCCGTCGACGTATTCAACTTCCATCCCGGTGCCATCGCCGACCCCGGCAGTCCGCGCTGGACCAGCAAGAACCGCACCGATACCCGCCAGAGCGGCCTGTACGGCGTGGCGCGACTGAAACTGGCCGATCCGCTGACGCTGATCCTCGGCAGCCGGGTCAGCTGGTGGCAGAGCGAGGCACACAACCGGCTGACCGGTGCCACCAGCAGCGACTATCGCCAGAATGGCCGGGTCACGCCGTATGCCGGCATCGTCTACGACCTCGATCCGACCTGGTCGCTGTATGCAAGCTATGCCGACATCTTCCGGGTCCAGAGCGACAAGCTCGACGAAAGCGGTGGCCGCCTGCCGCCGGTGATCGGCGCCAACTACGAGGCCGGCATCAAGGGGGCGTGGTTCGACGGCGGTCTGAATGCGTCGTTTGCCGTGTTCCGCATCGACGAAACCCACCGCGCGGTGCTGGTATCGCCGGTGGCGGCCGGCGGTTGCTGCTACGCCGACAGCGGCAAGGTGCAGAGCCAGGGGTTCGAGGCCGAGCTGTCCGGGCAGTTGTCGCCCGGCTGGCAGATGGCGGCCGGCTACACCTGGAATCACAGTGAATACAAGAGCGACCCCACGGCAGGCGGGCAGAACTTCCGCTCGTTCACGCCGCGCCATCTGCTGCGGGTGTGGACCGGCTATCAATTGCCCGGCGAGTGGAACCGCTGGGATATCGGCGGCGGCGTCAGTGCGCAGAGCGCCATTTTCAGCGAAGGCGGCCGGCCGTCGGTGCGCGTGGCCCAGGGCGGCTACGCGGTCTGGAACGCCCGCGTCGGCTACCGCTTCGACAAGACCTGGTCGGCCAGCCTGAACGTCAACAACCTGTTCGACCGCGAGTACTACCAGCGGCTTGGCAGCAGCGGCTTCGGCCCGGCCAGCTTCGGCAATGTCTACGGCGACCCGCGCAATGCCACGCTGACCGTGCGCGCCAGTTTCTGACGCCCGGTTCCGTTTCGCCGCGGGCTTGCCCGCGGCCTGTCCTTTTTCCCCGTGAGAGCCCCATGTCCGTGTTCCGTTTCCTGTTTCCCCCGCTGTGGTCCGGCCTGCTGCTGGCCTGGCTGGCGTTTGGCCAGACCGCCATCGCCGCCACCGTCGTTGATGCTGCCGGGCGCACCGTGGTCGTCCCCGACCGGGTCGAGCGCATCCTGCTCGGAGAAGGGCGACTGATCTATACGCTGGCGCTGCTGGAGGGCAAGCGGCCGTTCGCCCGCGTCGCCGGCTGGCAGGGCGATTTCCGCGGCCTTGACGTGCAGGGCTACGCGGCGTTTCGCCGCGTCTTCCCGCAGGCGGATGCGATCCCGCTGGTCGGCGGCACCTCGCCGGAAACCTTCAGCGTCGAGAAGGCGCTGTCGGTACGACCCGACATTGCCTTCATGACCCTGTCCGGCGGCCACGGGCCGACGCCGGGCAGCGAGGCCGTGCGGCAGTTGCAGGCTGCCGGCGTGCCCGTGGTGTTCGTCGACTTCAGCAATCACCCGCTGCAGAACACCGTACCCAGCCTGCGCGCGATGGGCCGTGCGATCGGCCGCGATGCCCAGGCCACCGCCTTTATCGACTTCTATACCCGCGAAGTCGGCCGGGTGACCCGGGTGCTCGATGCCGCCGCGCGTCGGCCCGACTGGCGGCGGCCGACTGTTTTTGTCGACATGCTGGCCGGACTGCGCGACTGCTGCGGCTCGCCGGGCAAGGGCAATCTCGGCGACCTGATCGCCGCCGCCGGCGGTGACAATATCGGCGCCGGCCGCATTCCCGGACCGATCGGCACCCTGAGCGTCGAATATCTGCTGTCCAGCCGCCCGGACGTCTACGTGGCGACCGGTGTGTTCGCGGCCGGGCAGGGCGGGGTGACGCTGGGCTACCAGGCGACGCCGGCCCAGGCCCGTGCCAGCCTGCGCCAGGTGGCGAATCGTCCGCAAACCCGCGAGCTGGATGCCGTGCGCAGCGGGCGGGCATTCGGCCTGTGGCATGTGTTCTATGACTCGCCCGAACACCTGATCGCGCTGCAGGCGCTGGCCCGGTGGCTGCATCCGTCCCGCTTCCCCGACCTGGACCCAGAGCGGACCCGCGCCGAGCTGTATGCGCGCTTCATGCCGATTCCGGCCAGCGGCGTGTTCACCATCGGACCGGTGGCGCCATGACGGCCGCCACAATCCCGCAGACCCCCGGCGGCAGTGCCGGCTACCGCCGCCGTCACGCCCGACGCGCGACCCTGGTCGGCGCGCTGGCCGTGGCGCTGCTGGCCAGCCTGGTCCTGGACATCGTCAGCGGGCCGTCCGGCCTTGGCTACGCCGATCTGCTGCGCGTGCTGCTGCACCCTGACACCGCGTCGCGCATCGACCGGGTCATCGTCTGGGACGTACGGCTGCCGCAGGCGCTGATGGCGGTACTGGTCGGCGCGGCGCTGGGACTGGCCGGCGCCGAGATGCAGACCGTGCTGAACAATCCGCTGGCCAGCCCGTTCACGCTCGGCGTGTCGTCGGCGGCGGCATTTGGCGCCGCGCTGGCGATCGTGCTCGGCGTGGGCCTGCCCGGCGTGCCGGTGGCCTGGCTGGTCCCGGCCAATGCCTTTGTGTTTGCACTGGCATCGGTCGTCCTGCTGTACCTGCTGGCCCGCTGGCGCGGCTTTGGCGTCGAAAGCCTGGTGCTGTTCGGCATTGCGCTGGTCTTTGCTTTCAACGCGCTGGTGGCGCTGCTGCAGTTCGTCGCCAGCCAGGACACGCTGCAGCAGCTGGTGTTCTGGACCCTCGGCAGTCTGGCGCGCGCCAGCTGGGACACGCTGGGCCTGCTGGCACTGGCGCTGGCGATTCTGCTGCCGTGGTCGATGCGCCAGAGCTGGGCGCTGACGGCACTGACGCTGGGCGAGACGCGCGCGCGCAGTTTCGGCGTCGACGTGGCGCGGCTGCGGCGCTTCTCACTGCTGCGCATCAGTCTGCTGACGGCGCTGTCGGTGGCTTTTGTCGGCACCATCGGCTTTATCGGCCTGATTGCGCCGCATATCGCCCGGCAACTGGTCGGCGATGACCACCGGCTGCTGCTGCCGGGCAGCGTGCTGGCCGGCGCGCTGATCCTGTCGCTGGCCTCGGTGGCCGGCAAGACGCTGATCCCCGGCGTGCTGATTCCGGTCGGCATCGTGACGGCACTGGTCGGCATTCCGCTGTTCATGCTGATTGTGGCGCGGACACGGGGAGAACAGTCATGAACGCCGGCGTGAAGCGTCTCGATATTGACGGCCTCGGCATGCGCTACGGACAGCGCCGGGTGCTCGACGACATCCGGGTGCCGGCACTGACTGCCGGCAGCCTGACCGCACTGATCGGTCCGAATGCGGCCGGCAAGTCCACATTGCTGCGCGGCGTGGCCGGACTGGCACCGGCTTCGGGCCGGGTGCTGCTCGACGGGGAAGACCTGGCCCGCAGCCCGCAGGCGGAGCGCGCGCGGCGCATGGCCTATCTGCCGCAGACCCTGCCCGGTCGATCCCGGCTGGGCGTGTTCGAAGCCGTGCTCAGTGCGGCGATGGCCGCTCGTCCGGGGCGGGGCCATGCCGCTGCTGCCGACCTGCATGCCGTGGATGCGGTGCTGGCACGGCTCGACCTGACGGCGCTGGCCGATCGCGGCATCGATGCGCTGTCCGGCGGCCAGCGGCAGCGGGTCGGGCTGGCTCAGGCGCTGGTACGCGATCCCGCCGTGCTGCTGCTGGATGAACCGACCAGTGCGCTGGACCTCCACCACCAGTACCGGGCCGTTGACGTGATCCGTCGCGAAACCCGCGCCCGCGGGCTGATCACCCTGCTGGTCGTGCACGATATCAATCTGGCGCTGCGCTTTGCCGATCGGGTGCTGGTGCTCCATGACGGCCGGCTGGTGGCCGACGGCAAGCCCGGTGCGGTCATCGACCGCGAACTGCTGGCCCGCGTCTACCGGGTCGATGGCGAAGTGACCGGCATCGGCGGTCGCCCGACCGTCCTGGTGCATGGCGTGGTGCGCCGGCCGCATTCCGGTGCTGGAAGACGGGAGGCTGACGCAATCGGAAACCCGTGATGCCCTGATGACGCAGCCCGACCATGGGGTTGAAGCTGGCGGAGCAACCGGTGGACCGCGCCGCTGCAACAGCGCATGGCGACTGAACCTGTGCCGGTTCAGCCCCCCGAGCGCTTGACGGTATGGCCCTGCGCGCCCAGCCAGGCGATCACCGTATCGCGATGGTCGCCCTGGATCTCGATGACGCCATCCTTGACCGTGCCGCCGCTGCCGCAGCGGGTCCGCAACTGCTTGCCGAGTGCGGCCAGCGCCACGGCATCGACCGGCACGCCGCGCACCGTGGTGACATCCTTGCCGCGCCGGCCCTTGCTTTCGTGCGCGACGCGCACGATGCCGTCGCCGGCGGCGGGCAGGGCGGCCCGGCACTGGCAGTGGTCGAGCGGCTGGCGGCAGGCAGGGCACATGCTGCCGTGTTCGGTCGAGTAGACCAGGCCCCCCTGGGCGGAACGATGCTTCATCTCGGGGTCGCATTTCTGTCGGGAATGCGCATTATCGCGACAAGTGCGCCGTGCCGCGAGCCCCATGCGCGGCGGTACAATGGCAGTCTGTGCTGACGGCGCCTGCCCGCCCGTCCGGCGAGTCTGGAGCGATGATGGAAACCCGTTGGCTGGAAGATTTTCTGGTGCTGGCCGAAACCGGCAGCTTTACCCACTCGGCGCAGGCGCGCCACCTGACCCAGCCGGCCTTTTCGCGCCGGATCCAGGCACTGGAGAACTGGGTCGGTACCGAACTGATCGACCGGACCTCCTATCCGACCACGCTGACCCCGGCCGGCGTGGTGTTTCGCGAACGCGCAGCCGACATGCTGAACCAGGTGCTGGCGACGCGCGCGCTGCTGCAGGGCATGAAGCCGCTGCCGGAAGACACGCTGTCGTTCTCGGTGCCGCATACGCTGTCGTTTTCGTTCTTCCCGAAATGGCTGACGCAGATGGAAGCGCGCTTCGGCCAGCTGGCCTGCCGGCTGCAGGCCAGCAACGTCCACGACGCGCTGCTGTCGCTGGTCGAAGGCGGCGCTGACCTGCTGCTGTGCTATCACCATCCGAAAAAACCGGTCGAGCTGCCGCCGACGCATTACGCCGGGCTGCGACTGGGCGTTGAGAGTCTGCGCCCGTATGCGCGCTGCGGCCGGGACCGCGAGCCCCGCTTTCGCCTGCCGGGCACCCGCGAGGCGCCGGCGCCACTGCTCGGCTATGCGGCGAATGCGTATTTCCGGCTGATGACCGAGCTGATTCTCGACAATGCGCCCGAGCCGTGCCACCTGACGCTGCGCTATGAAACCGATATGGCCGAAGGGCTGAAGAACATGGCGCTGGAAGGGCATGGCATCGCCTTTCTGCCGCAGAGCGCGGTCACGCGCGAAGTCCGCCATGGCCAGCTGGCGCCGGCCGCCGGCGACGAGTGGGCGGTCGATATGGAGATCCGCGTCTACCGGCGGCTGAAACCGGCCCGGCCGGCCGTCGAGACATTCTGGTTGTTCCTGCAGGATCAGTACGCACCGATCTGACGGCATGCCCCTGTGCCCAGGCGTCATCAAAATCCGCTTTTGTGCAGGTTATGCAAAAAAATCATGACCCGATCGGCATTCGGAATTGGTCAGGATTTGCCGGTCGCGCCTAGAGTGCGCTCCTTCGCATTTCTCCGCCCCGAAAGGCACCCGATGAGTACCCGGATTGAGCATGACCTGATTGGCAACCGTGACGTTCCCGCCGATGCGTACTGGGGTGTGCATACGCTGCGGGCGATCGAGAATTTCCCGATCACCGGGCAGACCATTTCCAGTTATGCGGAACTGATCAATGCGCTGGCACTCATCAAGCAGGCCGCCGCGCTGGCCAACCATGATCTGGGCCTGCTCGACCAGCGCCGCACTGACGCCATCGTCGGCGCCTGCGAGGACATCCGTGCCGGTCGCTGGCACGAGCAGTTCGTCGTCGACGTGATCCAGGGCGGTGCCGGCACCTCGACCAACATGAATGCCAACGAAGTCATCGCCAACCTGGCGCTGGAACGGCTGGGCCATGCCAAGGGCGAATACCAGTACCTGCACCCGAACGAACACGTGAACCTCGGTCAGTCGACCAACGACGTCTACCCGACCGCGCTGCGGCTGGCGACCTGGACCGGCGTGCAACGGCTGGTCGGCGCCATGGCCACCCTGCGCGACGCCTTTGCCGCCAAGGCGGACGAGTTCAAGGACGTGCTGAAGATGGGGCGTACCCAGCTGCAGGACGCCGTGCCGATGACGCTGGGCCAGGAATTCATGACCTATGCGGTCATGCTCGGCGAAGACGAACTGCGTCTGGGTGAAGCCAGCCAGCTGATGCTGGAAATCAACCTCGGCGCGACCGCGATCGGCACCGGCATCAATGCCCACCCGGACTACCCGTCCCGGGTGCGCGAGCACCTGTCGGCGCTGTTCGGCCAGCAACTGATTACCGCCCCGAACCTGATCGAAGCCACCCAGGACTGCGGCGCCTTCGTGCAACTGTCCGGCGTGCTCAAGCGCGTGGCGGTCAAGCTGTCCAAGACCTGCAACGACCTGCGCCTGCTGTCCAGCGGCCCGCGCGCCGGCTTTGGCGAAATCAACCTGCCGGCCCGTCAGGCCGGCTCGTCGATCATGCCGGGCAAGGTCAATCCGGTCATTCCGGAAGTGGTGACCCAGGTCGCCTATGAAGTCATCGGCAACGACATGACCGTGACCATGGCCGCTGAAGCGGGCCAGCTGCAGCTGAACGCGTTCGAGCCGGTCATTGCCTACAGCCTGTTCCGCAGCGTCAGCCACCTCGCCAACGCCTGCGGCACGCTGACCGAGCATTGCGTGAAGGGCATTACCGCCAACCGCGAATTCCTGCGCGCCCAGGTCGAGAACTCGATCGGGCTGGTCACGGCACTGAACCCGTTTATCGGCTATGCGGCCGCCACCGAAGTGGCTGCAGAAGCTCATGCCCATGGCGGTGGCGTGGCCGACATCGTGCTGGCGCGGGGCCTGATGACCCGCGATCAGCTCGATGCCGTGCTGAACCCGGAATCGCTGACCCGCCCGCGGCTGGTGACGCTGTAAGGGCAGCGTATTGCTGTGCAGCCTCCGTACCAGACTGAGTTCAACCGTCTGGTGTACGGAGGTTGCCCATGCCGACCATCATGCAAAAGGCCCGCTCCGTCGTGAAAACGACGGAGCGGGCCTTTCGTTTGCGGGCGCTATTACTCGCTCTTGACCATCAGCACCGGCACCGGGCTGTTGCGCAGCACCATTTCGGCGTCGCTGCCCATCAGCAGCCGGGTCAGGCCGCGGCGGCCGTGGGTGCCCATGACGATCATGTCGGCCGGCCAGGCTTTGGCCTGCTCGACGATCAGGTCGGCCACGCTGTGGGCGGCGGTTTCGGTGATCGCGGTTTCGACCGTGACGCCATGATCGGCGGCGAGCTTGTGCGCGTCGGCGATGATCTGCTGGCCGGCTTCACGCAGTTCGCTGGTCAGATCGGCACCGGCGCCGCCGCTCATGGCAGCATAGGCAATCATCGGGTCGATGATGTGGAACAGCTTCAGCGTGGCGCCGAGGCGCGCGGCGAGCGCGATGGCTTCATGCAGGCCATGGGACGAAGCGGGGCTGCCGTCGACGGGGACGAGGATGTGCTTGTACATGCGTTCTCCTTGGTAAGACGAAACGGGTAAAAGGCTCAGCGGGTCAGCAGGTCGACGCCGTCTTCGGTCACGGCGACCATGTGTTCCCACTGCGCGGACAGCGAACGGTCACGGGTCAGCACGGTCCAGCGGTCGGGCAGGACTTCGGTACCGGGCTTGCCCATGTTGATCATCGGTTCGATGGTGAAGGTCATGCCGGGCTTCAGCCGGGTGCCCATGCCGGGCCGGCCGTAGTGCAGGACCTGAGGATCTTCATGGTAGACGCGGCCAATGCCGTGTCCGCAATATTCGCGCACCACCGAAAAACCGGCGGCTTCGGCGTGGCGCTGGATGGCGTGACCGATATCGCCGAGCGTGGCGCCGGGGCGGACCGCTTCGATGCCGAGCATCATCGCCTCGTGGGTCACGTCGATCAGTTTGCGGGCCTGCGGGTCGATCGTGCCGACGCTGTACATGCGACTGGTGTCGCCATGCCAGCCGTCCTTGATCAGCGCCACGTCGATATTGAGGATGTCGCCGTCCTTGAGGATCGTCTGCGCGTCCGGGATGCCGTGGCAGACGACTTCATTCAGCGAAATGCACACGGTCTTCGGATAGCCGTGATAGCCGACATTGGCGGCAATGCACTTTTGCGTGTTGACGATATAGTCGTTGCACAGGCGATCGAGCTCGTTGGTGCTGATGCCGGGGCGGACATGCTCGCCGATCATGTCCAGCACGTCGGAGGCGAGCTGGGCGGCAATGCGCAGGGATTCGATTTCCTGCCGGGTTTTAATCTGGATAGCCAATTGTGTTCATTCTCCATACAGAATCCCCGATAGTGTCGCGCAGACGGGGGGTATAGAGAAGCGAAAAATGCCCGCCGCGTAACGGGCTGCGGCGGGTCTCCACTTGTGGCGTCAACGTGAGCCTGGCCTCTGGCGAAGGCTGGCGAGTTCCCGCTCCTGCGCCGACAGCCGCTGGCGCAGCAGCCGGTTCTCGCGCGACAGCTGGTCGGGCGAGGCGGGCGGCACGGCCGCGCCGAACTTGCGGCGCCAGTTGTAGAACGTGGTGTCGCTGATATGGTATTTCCGGCACAGGACAGCGGCCTGGGCGCCGTTGGCCGCCTCGCGCAGGATGGCCAGAATCTGCATGTCGCTGAAACGCGGCTTGTTCATGGCGGTGTTCCTCTCCGGATTACGGGCCGACCCAGTCGGCGGCCGGGCGCGGTCTGCGCGCCGACTGCCTGGACAGCGGCTGCTCGCGCATCAGCAGATGCACGGCCAGTGCCGACAGCAGTGCCACGACGGCCGCCGCGCCGAGCAGACTGGCGAAACCGTGGGCAAAACTGTCACGGGCCAGCGCCAGCGCGCTGTCGCGCAGGGCTGGCGGCAGTGCCAGCGCCGCCTGCAGCGCATCGCCGGACAGCACGCGCTGGACGAAATCCGCATCGGCCGGTGCCGTCCCGCTGTCGAGCATGGCCCGGGTCCGGGTAGCAAGAACCCCGCCAAGCCCGCCGACCGCCAGCACGATGCCGGTGAAACGGGTGGTGGTGCTGATGCCGGATGCCATGCCGGTGCGGGTACGCGGCACGCAGGCCATGATGTTCTTCTGGGTATCGCCATTGAGCAGACCCGCCCCGGCGCCGGTCACCAGCATGCCCAGCGCCACCCAGCCGTAGTACAGCGTCGGTGCGGCCAGTGCGGTGAGCGCATTGCCGATGCCGACCAGCACCAGGCCGAGCACCAGCACGCCATGCATCGGCAGATGACGGCCGAGCCACGGGCCGATGCGCGGCCAGATCACCATCGAGATGGCGAACGGCAGCATGGCCAGACCGGCGCCGACCGAGGTATGGCCGAACGCGTTCTGCATGTAGAGCGGCAGGAAGGTCATCATCACCTGTGCCGACGTTGCATAGCCGAACATGGCCAGCACCGCACCGATAAAGCGCGGGCTGCGGAACAGCGCCAGATCGACCATCGGCCGCTGCTGGCGCAGCTCGACCACGATGAACAGCATCAGCAGCAGCACGCCGGCCCCGGCGCGGCCGAGGGTGGCGGTGCTGGTCCAGCCGGCCTCGCTGCCGCCAATCAGCGCCCAGATCACGCCGAACAGGCCGGCGCTGAAGCACAGGCTGCCGAGCGGGTCGAGCCGGGCTGCCTGCGGATCGCGCGACTCGTCGATACAGCGCCAGACCAGGGTCAGCAGCAGCAGGCCGATCGGCAGGTTCAGATAGAAAATCCAGCGCCAGCCGAGCCAGGCGGTGACGATGCCGCCGAATACCGGGGCGATGGTCATGGCCAGCCCCATGCAGCCACCCCAGAACGACCATGCGCGCATCCGCTCGCGCTCCTCGTGGAAGGTGTGGCCGATGACCGCCAGCGCCGAGGTCAGCAGCAGGGCCGAGCCGACGCCCTTGATCGCGCGGGCGATGTTCATCGCCGTGGTGGTTTCCGCCGCACCGCAGGCCAGCGACGCCAGAATGAAACCGACCAGGCCGACCAGCATGGTGCGCCGCCGCCCCCAGCGGTCGGCAATGCTGCCGGCCGGCAGCAGGCAGGCGGCAAAGGCCAGCATATAGGCGCTGACCACCCATTCGAGATCGGCGAAGCCGGCATTCAGCGAACGGGCGATGGCCGGCAGCGACACTGCGACGATATTGGTGTCGAGCACGATCAGGCTGCACACCGCCGAGGCGGTCATCAGCACCCAGACCGGGCGCCGTTGCGGGAGAAAATCGGAAAGCGACATGGCGGACTACCGGAAATGAAGTAACGCAGCCGCCATGGTAGGCAACACTGAATTAGCCGTCATTGCGGTAATCTGGCAAATTAATTGCCTGCAGGCTAATTGTTGGCGGAAGAGGCCGTCGCGACATGGAACTCAGACAGTATCGCTACTTCATTGCCGTGGCCGAGCAGCTGCACTTTGCGCGTGCGGCCGAGCTGCTCGGTATCACCCCGCCGTCACTGACCCGGCAGATCCAGGACATGGAGCGCGAACTCGGCGTCAGCCTGTTCCACCGCACCAAGCGCAGCGTGGCGCTGAGCGCCGCCGGCGAGGTGCTGCTGACCGAGGCCAGACTGGCGCTGCTGCAGTGCGACCGCGCCGAGGAGCGGGTGCGTCGTGCCGGGCGCGGCGAGAGCGGGCGCATCGAGATCGGTTATGTGGCATCGGCGGCCTATTGCAGCGTGCTGCAGACCTATCTGGCCCGCTTCCGCCTCGATATGCCGGGGGTCGAGTTGCGCCTGCACGAGCTGTCGATGGAGCGCATCCCGACCATGCTGGACGATGGCGGACTGGATCTGGCCTTTGTCCGTCCGCCGCTGGATTTCCCGGACGGCATCGACACTGTCACCGTGCATCGTGATCACTTTGTCGTCGTACTGCCGGATGCGCACCCGCTGGCGAAACTGGCGTCGATTCCGGCGGCGCGGCTGCGCCACGACACGTTCATCCTGCCGGAGCAGGACTATGGCACCCACGAAGTGTCGCGGCGCGGCGACTTCATGCCCCGGCTCGGGCCGCGTGCCGGCGGGCTGGTGGCGGTGGTGACCCAGGTGTCGCTCGGGGTCGGGGTGGCCATCGTGCCGCGGGTGCTGGCCGAGTGCCTGCGCATGCCGAAAGTGGTCTATCGCGAACTGAATGGCGAACCGATTCCGTCCGAACTGGCGCTGGCCTATCGCCGGCACGAAAAGGCACCGGCGGCCATGGCGCTGATCCGGCATATCCGCCGCTCCGTCCATCAATAAAGCATTTCAGACTAAACTGATATACTGCCGTGATGGAGGAACAGTCTGGGCGGACCATGCATTACACGTACTGCAATACCCTGGATTTTGTGCTGTTCGACAAGAAACCGGCGGTGACGGAAACCGCCGCACACTTTCATCCGTATGGCCAGCTGGTGCTGCCGTTTGGTGACGACGTTGTGGTGCGTATCGGTGAAGGCGACGCCCACCCGCTGCCGGCCGGCAGCGTGCTGTTCCTGTCGCCGTTCGTCCGTCACCATGTCTGGCTGGAACGCCCGGGGGGGCACTGGGACTCGCTGTCGGTCAACCTGGCCCGGCTGGGCGACGATTTCTTTTCCATGCCGTATACCCGGCCGATCCGGCAGTTCTATCAGGACGGTTTCTATGGCGTGCTGTTCGAGGGCGAAGCAGCGCGCCATTGCCGGGCCGAATTCGCCACGCTGGACAATGTGTTCCATATGGCGCACCTGCTGACGGCGCTGCGGATCATGAGCGGGCTGGCGCTGGCGCCGGCGCGGCGGCGCCTGTCGGTCGACATTGCCCAGCCACCGGACCGGCGCGAGATCGAGCTGTGCCAGACCATTGCCGAACATATCCGCAACGGGCTCGGCGGCGAGCTCGACATCGACAGCACGGCGGCCATGGTCCACATGTCACCGTCCAATTTCTGCCGCTTCTTCAAGCGCTATTTCGGCCAGCCGTTCTACGCCTACGTGCTGGGCAAGCGCTTCGAGGCCGCCTGCTATCTGCTCGACTCGTCACCGCGCTCGATCCAGGACATTGCCGACCGGCTCGGCTTCCATTCTGCATCGCATTTTGCCATGACCTTCAAGCGCCGCCAGGGGCTGACGCCGGGGCAATACCGGCGCAAACAGGGTGTGGCGCGGGCCTGCTGAGCGGCCGGGGCTTGCCAGACGGCGGTATTCCTGAGAAAACGCCCGGCACTTCTTTACCGGGCACACGCCATGATCACCGAACTGCATATTGAAGACATCCTGACCGGCGAGGGCAAGGCCGTCGTCAAGGGTGCCCTGATTACTGCCGAGTACGACGGCTTTCTGGAAGACGGGACCCTATTCGACTCGTCGCGGGCGCGCGGCAAGCCGTTCCAGTGCGTGATCGGCAGTGGGCGGGTGATCAGGGGCTGGGACCTGGGACTGATCGGGATGAAGGTCGGCGGCCGGCGCCGGCTGCATGTGCCCGCCCATCTCGCTTATGGCGAGCGGCAGATCGGCGCCCATATCAAGCCGAACTCGGACCTGATCTTCGATATCGAGCTGCTGGAAGTGCTGACGCGGGACGACTGAAGCCCGTTCCACGGTGTCTGCCACCCGTGACATGGATGGCAGGGCATGCTGCGGCCACAAACAATGCTATTGTTCTGAGATTCTGTGAGTTTTGATGCGTTTAATATACCGCGGGGCGGGAAGAACAAGGGGTGGACCATGGCTGACAGCAGTGCAAGCGGATTGCAGTTCCTGTTCGAGAAGAGCAAGGGCGTCGACAACATCCACATTTACAACCAGAGCAAGGACCCCCTCAAGATCAGTCGGGTCGAGGTGGAGACCAATGTCTTTGTGGGCGACGGTCATGACGGGGAGCGGAATCTCACGAACGAGACACGCGACCGGTTTTATCTGGCCGCAGGTGTCGAGCCCAGCAACGAGCAGAAAATCGCCTTCTTCGGCGAACAGGTGCAGGTACACGGGCTGAACAAGGCGCTCAACATGTTCTTCACGCCGTGGGGCTCGCTGTACTACGGGCCGCAGGAGTTGACGGTGTCTCGAAAGGAGAACGCCGAGCGCTACGTGTTCACGCTGTCCTATGCCAAACCGGTCACCATCGGGCCGTACGAACGGCTGACCCTGTCCTATTCCAACTCCTTCCACGGCCTGCCGATCCGTTCGCCGATCCGCGGCGTGCAATACCTGCCCCGGGTGTCGGTGAAACTGGATCAGGGGCCGCAGTACCGGGACACCCGGCAGCAAGTGGACGCGCTGGCCCGGCCCGGCACCAGCCCGACGGGGGCCAAGGTGCTGGAGCTGGCAGCGATGATCCTGAATGCCGAAACCGGACAGCGGGTACTCGACACGCGCATGGCCAACAAGGCCAGATCCGCGGATCTGACCCGCCGGCTGGTCGGTTATTACGCCAACTACTTCATGTACAAGCGCAATTACTTTGTCACCGATATCCCGGTTGACCTGGTGAACTGCATTTCCTACGGCATGATGGGGCTGGAACTCGACGGCAGTCTGAGCAGCAGCGACGAATGGGCCGACAACTGGCAAGTGGCGGCGCTGCAATACATGAAGCAGTTGAATCCTGCCCTGAGAGTCTCGCTGATCGTCGGCGGCTGGCCGAAAAGCCCGATGCTGCATTTCCGCACCGTGGCCGGGCCGGCGGATTTTCCCGCCACGGCGCAGAACGCCGATGACTTCTGGATCTATCACGTCAGCGGCAAGCAGCAATGGCGCATCTTTTATGGCACCGGCACGCCGTTGTCGATCGATGGCGCTCCCGCACCCTATGGCTCCAGCAGCAGTGACCCCGGCGGGGTATTCGATCCCGACGCGCCGCGGCGGGCGCTGTTCGCGCTGCTGTCCGGGCCTGGCGCCTCTTACGACAATTGCGATGTCAGCGCCGACGGGGAGACCCTGCTGGCCATCCTCGAACAACTGGCCACGGCCTTCCATGCCAGTGAGGCGGTGGCGCCATTCTCGGCCTTGCTGCGACTGATCTCCCGCGATCCCGTCCGCCGCCAGCGCTTTGCGCAATCGGCTGCCAGCGCGATCCGGACCCTGGGCTTCGACGGACTGGAAATCGACTGGGAATACCCGGACGCCGGTGATGGCGACGGTTATGTGCAGCTGCTGCAGGCAACCCGGCAGGCGATAGGCGAGGCCGAACTGGCGATAGCGGCCCCGGCCGCCCCCTCCCGGGTCGATGCGCTGGGCACCGAACAGTGGCGTGCCATCGGCCAGCTGGTCGACCACGTCAATGTGATGAGTTACGACTATTACGGCAGCTGGTCCGACTATTCCTGGTTCAACGCCCCGATGAAGATCCCGGCCGACAAGCAGGCGGCGCGGGATCTGGACCCGACTTTCTGCGTGACCGCCACACTGGACAAGTTCCTGCAACTGGTGGCGCAGAACTGCCTGACCCGCCGCCAGCTGGCGCTGGGGCTGGCCGCCTATGGTCGCGTGGTCGCGGTGGACGGTGCCGACGACCACAACCGGGGGCTGATTTGCGCCATCAACAAGAAGCCGGTGCTGGCGGCAGGGGACGCCTCGCTGGACGAGCCGCCGCTGTACCGGGATATCGTGGCGGCCAAAGCGGCAGGCGGCTATCTGCCGGCAAAGGAGGATCATTCACCCTCGGCCGGCTGGCCGGGGCTGGTCTTTGTCGATGCGCTGGAGGGCGAGGCCCGCGCGCCCTATGCCTATCGCAGCAGCAGCCAGGGACGAACCGGGCTGTCGCTGACCTATGACGACCCGCGTTCGCTGCGCGAGAAAGTGCGTTATGCCCTGGCCGAACAACTGGGCGGAGTGATGGTATGGGACCTGTCCGGCGACGTGGCCGCCGACCAGCCGGCGTCCCTGCTGGCCGCCGTGGCGGATGAACTGCGGCAAAGCCATCCGGCCAGCCAGTTCCACTTCACCCGGCAGACGCCGACGGGACCGTGGATCGACGCAGCGAAGCTGGGTGAAGCGCTGCCGCCCTGGCCGCTCAAAAGCCAGGTGCAGGACTATGGTGCTGCGCCACGCCGCCACCTGCAGGTTCTCGGTGGCCCGGCCATTGCCGTGATGGCGGCGCTGCCGGTCGGCGCGCTGGCACTGAGTGGCCCGGGCGCGCCGATCAGCATGCTGCAACCGCTGGGCCCGGGCGATTTTTCCACCGCTCGCAGCGTCGGCTACCAGGGCGACGTGGCGGCGCTGCTGCCGCTGCGCGACGGGCGTGTGCTGGTGCGCTATGCCGATGGCCGCCTGCAGAGTCTGTGCTTTGAAGACGAGGTCTGCCGTGTCGATCAGGAACTGGGCCGGCAGGTCTCCGCAATGGTCGAGGCCGGGCCGGGCTGCGTGTTTGCCGTGCAGGGACAGACCCTGCTGCAGTGGCGCAGTGTCGACGATGGTCCCTTTGTGTCGCAGGCACCGGTGGCCCTGCCTGCCGCCGGGGTCGCGCTGGGCGTGCTGGCAGGAGGGCAGCCGCTAGTGGTTACCGGTCAGGGCGCGGTGCTGGTGCTGGACGGGCAGGGCGAGCACGCCAGCCTGAAGACACTGGCCGGCAGTGTCCGTGTGCCGACGGGACTGCTGCTGCTGAATGACGGGCGCCTGCTGGCCTTCGGCGCCGGCAGCCAGCTTGCGCTGTGGGACGTCCAGCGTGATGCACAGCAGCAGCTTGCCGGTTTGCAGGTCAGGGCGCTGCGTATCGACGAGGCCCGGCCCTGGATCACCGCGGCCGCGCTGCCCAACGGGGCGTTTGCCACGCTGGCGGCGGACCGGTTGCTGCTGTGGAGCCCCAGCGGGGCCAGCGGCATGGAACAGGGTTTTGAGGTCCAGCAGCAGATCGTGCTGGATCAGGCCAGCGGCATGACCGTGACCAGCGACGGTGCGCTCGTGCTGGCACAGGGCAGCAATCTGCTGCGGCTGGATTTCCCGTGCTGGCCCCGGGTCACGCTGCAGCAGAGCACGCCGTGGTCGGGCATGGATGCCGACGGCCGGACCTGCGTGCACTGGATGGCACGTACCGGCCATGCCGACAATCTGCGCAGCGCGCTGGCGGCCGGCACGCCGCCGGGCCTGCAGACCGCCCCCGGCCGGCCGACGCTGCTGGCCGAGGCGCTGAATGCGGCACTGCCCGACCATGTCGGTGCATTGCTGGCAGCGGGGGCGCCGGTGTGGCAGCCGTCGTATGCCGGGCAGCATGGCGATCCGCTGGACGAGCTGCTGATGGCCAGATTGCTGCCGGCCAGCCTGCGCAAGGCCATCCCAGGCAGCATGGTCACGCCGGTGCTGAAACCGGATGTCCGGACCGCACAACTGCCCGATCCGATGCGGGCTTTCCTGCGCGCCAATCCGACCCTGACGGTACGGATGGCGAACAGCCTGATGATGCTGGAACCGGCGCTGGCCAGCCTGCTGCAGGACTTGCTGTCGGTGTTCACCTTCGACAGCGACGCGATGGCGACGCTGCAAGCGAGCGAGCCGGGACGTGCAGTGCTTCCGGCACTGCAGACCCTGGCCGGCAAAACCTTCGCCGACCAGGCGGCACTGCAGTCGGCGGTACAGGCCGCGCTGGGCGACATCCCTCTCGATGACGCCGGCCGCAACACCCTGGTCAGTGCGGTGCGCCGTGTCGACCCCGGCCTGCAGGGGCAGGCGAATTACGATCTGTCGGTGTATCAGCTTGGCTGCGACACCCTGGTGCAATTCCTCGACCTGACCCTGCAGCAAGCGCTGCCTGCGCTGCAGAAGCAACTGTTGCTCGACCGCTTCGCCGAGCTGGCGCTGCCGCAGGAGGGCAATCTGCTGGCAGTCAAACCCGGGCTGGGGCTGGCCGACCTGCCGCAGATTACGCGCGATTTCCTCACGCTGTACCCTGCCGCCGGACGGGTCATGGCGCAATTGCTGGCCAGGTGGTCGTTCGAGCTGGAACGGCTGGTCAGCGACTTTGTGCAGCAACTGCCGGACAGCCACAACGACGCCAGCGAGGCGAGAGTCAGTGCCGATGCCTGGGGGCGCGCGCATCAGGCCGTACGCAGCCTGCTGGTGGCGACGGTGCGGCCCGGGCTCTCCCACCAGCAGGCCGCCGATTTTCTGAACCGGAACAGCGTGCAGCCCTGGGCGGCGGCTGTCGATCCGTTCGGTCAGCCGCAGGGCTGGGCCAACTGGGCGTTCGATCCGCCCATCGGCACCGTGCCGGCGGCAGCGCAGCAGGATGGCGGAACGACGGGTGGCGCATCGTCGTCGGCCGCTTCGTCTGCACGGGGGAGCGGCGGCAGCCTGCAGCCGTCGACCCCGCCGGACCCGGCACAGGAGGCGCGCGACACGATCGATTACATCAAGCGCGCCAATCAGTCGATCGACCAGATGCGGGAGAAGAACCGCCGGGCGACCGAAAAATTCGATTACAAGCGCGAGCGCAACCGCGAGGCGGTCGAGCGCCTGAACCCGCTGACCGGGCAGATCACCGAGACCCAGAGCAAGCTCGATCAGGTGAAAAAGGCGGTGCAGGATACCCAGCACCGCCTCGATACCGATCTGCACTACGATCCCAACAATTCGGTATCGGTTCGCCTGGCGTTCGACAAGGTCTACGACGGCAGCAGCATGGGGACAGGCGATGACCTGACCGAGCCGCAGAAGCTCGCTTACCTGAACCGGAAGCGCGCCGAGGCGCAGGGCACGGTCGAGGCCGGCAATGCCACCATCGACACCCAGCGCAAGGCACTGAAGGGCCTGATCGACAAGCGCACGACCGAGGTGGACGACGATCCGTCGGTCCGGATATGGAATGAGCGTCGCGCCGCCCTGCGGCAGTGGAACGACCGCATCGACACCATGCGCAGCGTGGTGGCCGGCATGCAGGGCTTGTCGTCATTCACGCGCAAGATCGTCGGTCACTTCATGAGCGACGGCGACAGCAAGGATGCCTTCAACCAGGCGATGGACTGGGTCGACAAGGGGCTCGCCACCGTTGCTGCCGTGGTGGAGGTGGCCCAGGCCGTCAACACCGCCATGCAGATGATGAAAACCAGCACCATGGGCGGGGTGTTCGGCCTGATCGGCGCGGCTGCCAGCCTGTTCGGTCTGGTGTCGAACATCTTCTTCCCGCAGCCCGACCCGTATCTGGAAGCGGCCAAGGCGATCTCGAAGCAGATCACCCAGGTATACGAGGTGATGAACAAGCGCTTCGACCAGATCATGGACCAGATGCAGAGCCTGAACTGGCAGATGTCGGCACTGAGCGTCCAGATGGACGAGCGCTTCGACGCGGTGCAGCGCCAGATCGACGATGTCGCCGCGCAAATGACCCGGAGCCTGGAGCAGCTGAGCAGCGCCATTGCCAGCGGCTTCCGTACCACGCGGGTCGAACTGCGCGCCGCGACCCAGCAGACGCTGGCCAGCATCGTCTGGAGCCATGACGATCTGGCGCAGCGCATTGACCTGGCCAATCAGGGGTTGCGCGCCAACCTGGCCAGCCTGCAGGCGATGATGTCGGTGGAAATGCTGAACGATCTGCGCCTGGTGGACATCGTCGTCAGCAATGCCGAAAACGAGCAGATCAACCCCCGCAGCGGGCTGGTCCCGTTGCAGAAAGATCCGGTCCGGCTGCAGGACTTGCGGGACCGGCTGGACAACGGCATCCGCCACAAGCTGCTGGCCGGTGGCGAAGACCGGCCGCTGGCGGATCTGTGCTTCAGCGGCTTCGGTCCGGGCTCGGTCATGGCGGCGGTGACCGACGCCGCCACCAACCGCTTCTCCGAGTGCTATGCGTACTACTACTCGAAGAAAAAGGCGGACTCCTATGACCGTTCGAGCAAGGTCTGGGGCTCGACCGCGCTGGCCCTGCCACTGGCCCGGCGCTATCTGCTGCTGCAATCATGGTATGGGACCAGTCTGGACAGCCCGCTGAGCCTGTTGCGCAGCGTGCAGGAACTGGTCGAGGCACCCGCCGCCAAATCGCGGCAGTTCCTGTGCGATCTGCGCGATAGCGCATTCTTTGGTGTGCTGATCGACCAGCAACTGGATGCTGCGCTGGCATTGCAGCAGGCCAGCCTGAACGTAGTGGTGCGCGAGTACGGCCAGACGTTCAACTTCCCGACCTCGCAGCTCACCAATCCGGCCTTCATGATACCGGCCATGTTCGACCGCTATCCGGACCTGAACCTGCTGCACCTTGCCAGTGAAACGGTGGAGACCGATCTGGCCGCACGGCTGGAGCAGGATCTGGCCGATTTCCACGCCTTCTTCAGCGCGCCGGCCGGCAGCTGGCGGCAAAGCAAGATCGAATGCACGCTGACACTGGGGCATGCACTGGGTGTCGGCAAGCTGCTGATTCACGGTGACGAACAGCAGCGCACGCTGTACCTGGACGTCGATGGCACGGTCACCCCTGTCGCCAGCCTGAGCCTGCAGGACGGGCGGCTGATTGGCGCCGCCCTGCTGCAAAGCGGGAACGACAACTTCGTCGCCCTCGCGCATTCGGCCTGGGAGATCCAGCAGCGCTGGATCGGCTACTACAACCGGCGCATCCCGATCGACTGCCAGCAGGAAATGCTGGCGCTGGACCAGAGCCTGTCGCGGCTGGCCCTGTTCCTGGGACTGGCCGGGGTCGATCCCGACGAAATGGCACGCCTGCTGGGCATGCTGTGGGACAGCGAGCAGGTCAATGCTTATCTGGTCGCGCAGGCGATGCAGGAGAGGGGCGCCCAGGTCGAGCTGTCGCCGCCGTTCGGCATGCTGGCCTCCTATTCCACCCGCGTCGCCGCCGATGCCCAGAAGCTGGTCGGCCAGCTGGTGGAAGCCGCTGCCGCACGGCCGCGGCCGGCCAGTGACGAACTGCCGTCGCTGCGGGACCGCCTGCTGCTCGACCTGGATCAGTTGATGACCCAGTCGGCCAGCGTGCGCGTCCAGCTGGCCGGGGTCGATCTGAGTGCAGGATGGAACCCGGACGTGGCCGACGACGGCATCACGATCCTGAGCGCCACGGAACTGGCAGGACAGGGGCGGACATTCCCGCTGGCCAGGGATATCGGCCTGCCGCCGCGGGGCGTGCTGACGCTGACCGGCAGCGGGGCGTTTGCGCTGACCCTGACGGACGACCAGGGACAGCAGTTGCAGCTGCCTGTGGATCTGGATCGGGAAAATCCGACCCGGATCGAGGCCGTCGCGCCGCAACTGGATGGCAGCCTGAGCAGCCTGACCTTCCAGGCGGCGACCCCGCCGCTCGATGTGGTGCTGGAAGGCGTGTGGCTGAAGGGATAAGGCCAGGGCGGCCGGGCAGCGGGTTCGCTGCCCGGCGCGGTCTTTTCGCTTGCCTGACTGTGTCCGGCATGACCAGAATCGACACCCTATAGCTGGTGTGAGGGCGCCGGCAATACCCGAAAACCGAAAGGACCGACATGGCTGAATACGGTGCAGAAGTACTCTGGCAACGCGACGAGCAGGATTTTCTGGGCAACCGTTACAGCCGCCGGCATGTGCTGCGTTTTGATGGTGGTGCGGAAGTCGCCGGCTCGTCGTCACCGCATGTCGTGCCGCTGCCGATGTCCGATGCCTCGGCGGTCGACCCGGAGGAAGCCTTTGTCGCGTCCCTGTCCAGCTGTCACATGCTGTGGTTCCTGTCCATTGCTGCCAGGCGACGTTTCTGCGTCGACCGCTACTTCGATGCGGCGGTTGGCGTCATGGGCCAGAACGCGGATGGCCGGGTGGCGATGACGGTGGTCACGCTGCGGCCGGACGTACAGTTTTCCGGCGAGCGGCTGCCGACGCGAGAGCAGATCGAACAGATGCACCATCAGGCACATGATGCGTGCTATATCGCCAACTCGGTCCGCAGCGAGGTGCGTTGCGAGCCGGTGTTCGACCGGAGTGATGCATGAAGGGCAGCTGTCTGTGCGGGGCTATTGAATACGAGATCGACCGCATCGACATGCCGATCGGGCATTGTCATTGCCGGACCTGCCGCAAGGCCCACGCAGCGGCCTTTGCGACCACGGCGGGGGTCATGCGTTCGCATTTTCGCTGGCTGAAAGGCGAAGACCTGCTGTCGGGCTTCGAGTCCTCTCCGGGCAAGTGGCGGTATTTCTGTTCGCAGTGTGGTTCGCACCTGGTAGCGGAACGTCCGCACCAGGCGCATGTCATTGTCCGTGTGGCGACGCTCGACGACGATCCCGGCCTGCGGCCGCAGCAGCATATCTGGACCGCCGATTCGCCGCCGTGGCTGGCCGGTGACGATCTGCCCCGCTGGCCGGCATGGCCGGCGGAGCGGGCATAGCCGGAGGGCGGGTCTGTGGCCTCCGGCTATGCCAGCGCCTGCACGACCAGGCTGCCCGCGCGCTCGAACAGTCGCCTGGCCGCCGGTGTCAGGCCCGACATGTGGATGCAGGCGTGGATCATGCCGTCCAGTTGTTCGGCACGGGCCTCGACGCCCGCCTCGCGCAGACGCCGCGCATAGTCGATGCCCTCGTCGCGCAGCGGGTCGTATTCGCAGACCAGAATGCTTGCCGCCGGCAGTCCCGCGAGATCGGGCGTCTGCAGCGGGGATGCATAGGGCGAAGCGCCATCCGCTGCGGATTCCAGATAGACGGACCAGCAGAATTGCATGATGTCGCGGGTCAGGTAGTAACCGCTGGCATGGCGTGTGTACGAGTCGGTGTTCATGGCGTGATCCAGCGCCGGATACAGCAGTAACTGGTGGGCGATTGCCGGGCCGCCGCGATCGCGCGCGAGCAGGGCGGCGGCGGCAGCGAGGTTGCCGCCGGCACTGTCTCCGCCCACCGCCAGCCGGTGCGGGTCGATGCCCAGCGTGTCGGCATGACCTGCCGCCCAGACCAGGGCGTGATAGACGTCTTCGAGCGGCTGCGGAAACGGGTGCTCCGGGGCCAGCCGGTAGTCGACGGACAGCACGACGCAGCGGGTCGCATTGGCCAGTGCCCGGCACGGATTGTCATACAGCGCCAGCGAGCACTGGAACCAGCCGCCGCCGTGCGCAAACACGATGGCCGGTGCCGGTGCGGACGGCTCGTCCAGCGTGGCCGGGCGGTAGATGCGCACCCGCAGCGGATACCCGTCCGCCGTGGTCGTCACCAGGGTCGTGATGTCGGTGACCGCTTCCGGCGGTCCTTGCAGGCTGGCCAGCTCAAGGTCGGACGCCTTGCGGATTTCCGCCAGTGGCGGCAGCGCGGATGCAGCCGGCCGATCGGCGAGGAATGCGGCCATTCGGGTGTCGAGCGGCATGGTCAGTGGCCTCCGTCCAGGAAGGGCAGCAGGTGGGCGATAAACGCCTGATCGGCTTCCTCCATGATGAAATGGCCGCAATCCGGGATGATCGCGCCACGCAGATTCGTCGCATGGTCGCGCAGGGTCAGCAGTGGGGCGTCAT
Source organism: Microvirgula sp. AG722 (assembly GCF_003269145.1). Taxonomy (NCBI): domain Bacteria; kingdom Pseudomonadati; phylum Pseudomonadota; class Betaproteobacteria; order Neisseriales; family Aquaspirillaceae; genus Microvirgula; species Microvirgula sp. AG722. Next base: position 194,677 of record NZ_QLTJ01000005.1, read on the forward strand.
TGGTGGCGAACTCGGCGCCGATCGCCAGTACCGGCATCCCCAGCTTCCGCCCGGCGCGCACCCGGTTCTGGCGGATGGTTTCCGGGATGGCCCGGTAGTAGGCAAAGCCGCCGCGCAGGCCGCCGGGTGCCGAGTAGGCCTCGATGTATACCCGGGTTGCCACCCGGTCGCGGTGATGTGACCAGGTATCGAACACATAGCTCAGATAGGCCGTCTCGCGCCCGCCAGTCAGCGCTTCCGGCAGGTCCGCCAGCTGGTTGAACAGGAAATGCCACAGGAAGACGTTCTGCTCCGGCGGGACGAAAATCGACGGCGCCGTTGCCAGTCCGGGAATGACGGCTTCAGTGACCGCCAGTCGCTGCACGACCGTCGGGAAGTCGCTGGCCAGCGCGTAGCCGACCCACATGCCGACATCGTGGCCGACGACCTGATAGCGCTCGTGACCAAGAGTCTGCATGACCCGGTGCAGGGTGGCGGCGATGCTGCCGGTGTCGTAGCCGTCTTGCGGCCGGTCGGAATGGCCGGTGCCGGGCGGGTCGACGGCAATGGCCATGAAACCGTGGCCGGCGAGTGCCGCCATGACATGGCGCCAGGCGAACCAGGTCTGCGGCCAGCCGGGAATCAGCAGGACCGGGCGGCCGTGGCCGGCGCAGACGCAGTGCACGCGGTGGCCGTCGATGCGTACATAGCGGTGGGTGAAGGAAGAAGTATCGGGATGCGGTCTGTCGTTCCGGATTGTCATCGGTATGGACTCGGGAAATAAGGAAGGGGCGAAAAGGGCTCAGGCAATGCCGAGCATGGCGTGGATCTGTGCCCGGTCGACGGCGGCACCGGCGAAGTCATCGAACACCTTGTCGGTCACCCGGATGATGTGGTCGTTGATGAAGGCGACGCCTTCGCGCGCGCCATCCTCCTGGTCCTTGAGGCAGCACTCCCATTCCAGCGTGGCCCAGCCCTGATAGTCGTACTGGGCCAGCCGGGAAAAGATCGCCCTGAAATCCACCTGGCCATCTCCCAGCGACCGGAAACGGCCGGCGCGGTCGACCCAGTTGCTGTAACCGCCATAGATGCCCTGCCGGCCATCGGGATTGAACTCCGCATCCTTGACGTGAAACATGCGGATGTGGTCGCGATACCGATCCAGGAAAGCCAGATAGTCGAGTTGCTGCAGGACGAAATGGCTCGGATCGAACAGGATGTGGCAGCGCGGATGCCGGCCGACCCGCTCATGGAAGCGCTCGAAGGTGGTGCCGTCGTGCAGGTCCTCGCCCGGGTGGATTTCGTAGCACAGATTGACTCCCTGTTCGTCGCAGGCATCGAGAATCGGGCGCCAGCGTCGCGCCAGCTCGTCGAAAGCGGCGTCGATCAGCCCGTCCGGACGTTGCGGGAACGGGAACAGGTAAGGCCAGGCAAACGAGCCGGAGAACGTCCCCATCTCGGTCAGGCCCAGCCGGCGTGAAGCGCGGGCCGCCAGCGCCAGTTGCTCCAGTGCCCACTCGGTCCGTGCCTGCGGCCTGCCGCGCAGCACGGCCGGAGCGAAGTTGTCGCACAGGGCATCGTAGGCCGGGTGTACCGCCACCAGCTGACCGAGGAGGTGGGTGGTCAGCTCGCTGATGACCAGCCCGTGCCCGGCCAGCAGGCCGTTGATTTCGTCGCAGTAGCCCTGGCTGTGCGCGGCGGTTCTGACATCAAACAGGCGTGCGTCCCAGGCCGGGATCTGCAAGGCCTTGAAGCCGGTCTGTGCCGCCCAGCCGGCCATCGAGGCCAGGCTGTCGAAGGGGGGTGTGCTGTCGCTGAACTGGGCGAGATGAAGGCTGGGGCCCTTGATGGTCTGCATGATTTTCCATGTCCTAATTCTTTGTCGATCGACAAAGAATAGAGCGAGATTCCCGCTCGCGTCAAGTGCGGACCGGGTTAGAATTCCGCCAGTCGGCATGGACGGGCAGGAGAGCAATGGCGGGACGACCAAGGGAATTCGACCGGGATCTGGCCTTGAAAAGGGCGATGACCGCGTTCTGGGAACGCGGCTATGAAGGCACGTCCATGGCGAGTCTGGTCGACGCACTGGGCATCGCTTCGGCCCGCATCTATGCGGCATTCGGCAGCAAGGAGCAGTTGTTCCGCGAGGCCGTGGCGCTGTACGAGGCGGGGGACGGCGGCTTCGCCACCCGCGCGCTGGCCGGAGAGCACTCGGCGCGGGCGGCGGTCGAGCGCCTGTTGCGCGACGCAGTGACGATCTATACCCGGCGTGGCCATCCGCATGGCTGCCTGGTGGTGTCGGCAGCGACCAACTGCACGGTGGAGAACGACGGGGTTCTGGACTGGCTGGCCGAACACCGGCGCCAGCGCACCCGCTCGATCATCGACCGGCTGCAGGCAGCGAAGGACGGTGGCGAGTTGCGGGCCGATGTCGATGTTGCCGCACTGGGTGACTATTACGCCACCCTGCTGCACGGCCTGTCGGTGCAGGCCCGGGATGGCGTGAGCCGGGCCCGGCTGCTGGCCATGATCGACCCGGCCATGGCCGCGCTGGATGCGGCGCGGGTAACGGCCTGAGACGAGCTCAGCGGTCGTCCAGCGGCCGGTGCGCCGTTTCGTGGATGCAGCGCATCGCCAGCAGGGCGACGACCGAGGCCAGAACCAGATACCAGGCCGGTGCCAGCTTGCTGCCGGTGACGCTGATCAGCCAGGTGGCAATAAATGGCGCGGTGCCGCCGAACAGCGCATTGGCCATGTTGTAGCTGAAGGCAAAGCCGCTGTAGCGGACCCGGGTCGGAAAGATTTCCGACAGGAAACTGGCCAGCGTGCCGTCGTTCAGCGTCAGCAGCGCGCCAAACACGATCTGGATCAGGATCAGGGTCAGAAAGCCGGCATGGTCGAGCAGCATGAACAGCGGCACGGTCAGCACGATGAAGCACAGTGACGCGGCAATCAGCATGGTCTTGCGCCCGAGCCGGTCGGACAGCGCGCCGGACAGGAAGATAAAGCCGATATAGGCGGTCAGCGACACCGTCGATGCCATGAACGACTCGGTTTCCGGCACGCCGAGCTCTGCTGACAGATAGGTCGGCATGTAGCTGAGGATCAGATAGAACGCGACCGCGTTCAGGCAGGTGACACCGAAAGCGATCACCACCTTGCTGCGGTAGGTGGTCAGCAGCACCCGGATCGGGATGGCGCTGTCCGGGGCCTTGCGTTCCATCTGGCGCGCCATGCTGCGGAACTGTGGCGTGTCCTCCAGGTGCAGACGGATATAGCGGCCGACCAGACCGAACGGGGCGGCCAGCAGGAACGGCAGTCGCCAGCCCCAGCTGTGCAGCTGCTCGGTCGTCAGCCAGGCATGCAGCATGACCACGAACAGCGAGCCGAACAGCAGCCCGGCCGCGGTGCTGGCCGGCACGATGCTGGCATACAGGCCACGCCGGCCTTCCGGCGCATACTCGGTCAGGAAGGCGGCGGCGCCTGCGTACTCGCCCGAGGCGGAAAACCCCTGCACCAGGCGGATCAGCAGCAACAGCAGCGGCGCCAGCATGCCGACCTGCTGGTAGGACGGCAGGAAGGCAATGCAGAAGGTGGCGCCGGACATCAGCAGGATGGACAGCGACAGCGCGCTGCGCCGGCCGACGCGATCGCCGAGATGGCCCCAGAAAATACCGCCCAGCGGGCGGATGACAAAGGACAGGGCAAACACGGCGAAGGTGGCCAGCAGGCCGGTAGTGGCATCGCTGGCCGGGAAGAACACCACGGCGATGATGGCGGCCAGATAGCCATAGGACGCGTAGTCGAACCATTCGACGAAATTGCCGATAAAGCTGGCGGTCGCTGCCCGGCGCAAGGCCCGGGGCGGATCGCTGGCGTGGGGGGCGAGAGGCTGTCTGTCGGTCAGGGTGGTCATGTTTTTCTTCCCGTCGGGGTCGAGGGGCACAGTGCGCGTGCCGGGAGCGGGGAACCGGGGTCTGGCGTCAGACCGGTCGGGTTTCCGGTACTTTCCTGCGCTTCAGACCGCGGCCGAGCAGGCCGATGGCCATCTCGCCGGTGCCGCCGGCAATGATCAGCAGCCCGCCCAGCAACTGCACCGCTGACAGCACCTCGCCATACACCAGCCAGCCGATGAACACGGCGGCAACCACGCACTCCCAGTACGACACGCAGGCAAACTCGGCCGCCTTGAGATGGCGGGTGGCGATGGTGCACGCGCCCAGCGCGCCGAAGCCGCAGACAATGCCGATGCCGATCCACCACAGCCAGTCGCTTGTCGCCATCTGCGCCACGCCGGGGCGGGTGAACAGGAACAGGATGCTGATGCCGGCCAGCGCGAACACGAAGTTCCAGAAGGCGCGGGTTTCGCCGGGAACATCGGTGCGGAAGCGGCCAAAGAACAGGAACAGGCCATAGCCGACGCCCGAATACAGCGCCAGCATGTCGCCGACGAAGGTCTTGCTGGAAAACGTCATGCCGAAGTGAACGCCACCGGCGTCGACCGACACCAGCCCCACAATCAGCATCATGCCGGCAAACACGGCTGCCATTGCGAACCAGGTGGCGAATTTCATCCTTTCCTTGAGAAAAATCACAGCCAGCAGGGTGGAAATGATTGGCCCGATATAGATAAAGAACACCGCATTGGCGATCGAGGTCAGCTGGGTCGCCGCGATATAGGCCGACAGGCAGTTGCCCATGAAGAAACCGCTGGCGACCATGCCGGCCGAAATGCGGTAGCTGCGCAGCTCGGACAGCCGGCCCTTCCAGGCCAGGATGGCGAAGAACAGGATGCCGCCGCACAGCATGCGCGAAAAGGCGATCAAATCGCCCTGAGCATCGATATGGCGGGCGAAGAAGCCGACGAACCCCATCAGGGTGGCGGCGATAAAGGCATTGGCAAAGCCGAGTTTCTTGTTGTCGGCCGGGACGGCAGTGGACATGGCGAAGCTCCTGGGGGATGTCACGTGGCCAAAAAGCCCGGTCATGCAGGCGAACGATGACCGGGCTGGCGCGGGTGATGTCCCGGGTTACACGCGGGTGATGTCGTTGAAATCCTGTTTCGGGAAGTAGTCCAGGCAACTGCCCTCGCGGTACACGTCCGCCGTCGAGCAGTGCAGGCCGCCCCCGAACGCATAGGCGTCACGGAAATGCACCGGGATCACGTTCATGCCGAGCTTGTCCATCTGTTCCAGCTGGTTCACTTCGGACGCTTCGACGATCACGGTCTTGTGGTCGAGTACCAGGCAGTTCATCGACAGCCACACCGAGCTGTAGCACAGCGGCGGCGGTTCCTTGTGGGCCGGCATGGCAGCTTCGACAATCTGCCAGTCGTTCTTCTCGAAGATCTCGCGCTGTGCCTTCGGCAGCGGCCGGTGCGGGTTGTTGATGATCAGGCCCGGGCGCAGCGGCACGAAGGTCGCGTCGATATGGATCGGGTACGGGTCGCCGGGGAAGTTGACCGCATGGACCCGCAGTTCCGGGTAGCGGCGCTTGAACCATTCCATCGCCTTGCGGTTGGTGGTCAGCCCGTGCTGGATGAACAGGTCCTTGCCCAGCCGCATCACGTCGGCGGCGTCGAACAGGATTTCTTCCTCGGTGGTGACGAAGTCCTTGTTCGCCGTGCGGACCAGCCGCTCTTCCAGCGAAATTTTCTCGTCGTAGTAGTTGTGCTTGTACGACTTGTCGGACAGGCGGGGACGCGGCGCCTGGCTCCACAGGAATTCCGGGTCCTCGTTGAAGTACTGCGACAGCAGCGGACGGAAGGCCAGGTATTCCCAGTAGCGGCAGCGGAACGACATCGCCGCCTCGATGATTTCATTGCCGATGGTCAGCAGCGTGTCGCGCGGCGGCATGCAGGTCATCATCGAGCCGGTGCGGAAGTCCGGGGTAATGACCGGCTGGTTCCACTGCAGCGGTTCCGGACGGTCCACCCTGACGCCGCGCTCGGTGAGGATGCGGGCCAGATTGTCGAGCTGCGCATTGGCCTTTTCCACCGTTTCCAGCGGGCGCGGACCCCACATGCCACGCATCGGGCTGTCGATCGGTACCTTTTCCGAAGTGGCAGGTTCTTCCGGCGGCACGCAGCTGTGATCGGCACGGCCGACAATGACGTGTTTCAGCGGATCAAAGTCATTCCAGGAATTAACGATCTTGGTCATGGTAAATCACCTTTTCTCGTGTGGATGTGTGTCTTGCACGCCGATATTTGTACGCGCCCACCCGAGTGCTGCCATTCCAAAAACCGTTCAAAAAATGTCAAATACTGACCAAGTTGAATCTGGCGTGATGTGGGTCGGCTTGATGATGCCGACGGCATTGTGGCAAGGTGCCTGACGGGTAGCGGCGACGCCGCGTCCGGCTTCCCTGTCTTGTCTGGAGAGATTCATGCGCTTGTTGCTCGCCATTTTCCTGCCGTGGCTGCAGTTCTTTACCATTGGCCGGCCGTTTTCCGGCCTGTTCTGCCTGCTGCTGCAGCTCACCGTGATCGGCTGGATTCCGGCGGCGATCTGGTCGGTCTATGCGCTGAGCCAGTACAAGACCGACAGGAAAATCGAAAAGGCGCTCGGCGCCCGGCGCCGCCCCTGAGCGCCTGCGGCGTCAGGCCTCCGCGCCGAGGTCGGCCGCGTGCGTACGCATCCAGTCGGCCAGTGCATCCAGTGGCGGACGCAGGGTCTTGCCCAGGGCGGTGACGGTGTATTCGACCCGGGGCGGCACCTCGGCATAGACCTGACGCCGCAACAGCCCCTTCTGTTCGAACAGGCGCAACTGCCGGGTCAGCTCTTTCTGGGTGATCGGCGCCACCGCGCGCTGCAACTCGCCAAAACGGACCGGCCCGTCGATCACGATCAGCCGGTACAGGATCGGAATCGCCCATTTGCCGGAAATCAGCCCGACAAACTGCACCATCGGGCAGGGTTCCGGCGGCGTGTCCCGCTGTGCATGATTCGTCGGCATGGCTATCCAGTCTCCTCTTTGGTATCAAATTGGTGCCTACTATACATTGGGTACCAATGCGTTGACACTGGGGTTTTGACACAGAACGGAGACCCTGACATGCCACGCCTGCAAGGCAAGACCGCCCTCATTACCGGTGCCACCAGCGGCATCGGCCTGGAAACTGCACGCCAGTTCCTGGCCGAAGGCGCCCGGGTGGCGATCACCGGCCGCAACCCCGATGCGCTGGCCGCCGCCGGCCGCGAACTCGGCGAACACGTGATCCTGATCCGCAGTGACGCCGGCCAGCTGGCCGACCAGCGCGAACTGGCGCAGCAACTGGCCGCACACTGGTCGCAACTCGATGTGCTGTTCGTCAACGCCGGCGATGTCACGCACCGGCCGGTGCAGGACTGGGACGAGGACAGCTACGACCGGCTGATGGCCACCAATCTGAAAGGCCCGTTCTTTCTGCTGCAGGCGCTGCTGCCGCTGCTGGCCAATCCCTCGTCGGTCATCCTGTGCGGCTCGGTCAGCGCCCGCATCGGCCTGCCGCAGAGCAGCGCCTACGCCGCCAGCAAGGCCGGCCTGCTGTCGCTGGCGCGCACGCTGTCGGGCGAGTGGCTGGCGCGCGGCATCCGCGTCAACGGCCTCAGCCCCGGCCCGACCCGGACCTCGGCGCTGGGCAAGCTCGGCCTGCCGCCGGAACAACTGGCGGTGCTGAACGACGAGATCCTCAAACTGGTGCCGATCGGGCGCCTGGGCACACCGCGCGAACTGGCACAGGCCGCCGTGTTTCTGGCATCGGACGAGGCCGGGTTCGTGGTGGGGACGGAGTTGCTGGTGGATGGGGGAGTTGGCAGTCTGTAGCGCGGGGAAAAAAGGCCTTGCTCCCCGGCCCCGCACTCAAAACCGCACCTCCTCCGTTTCCATCAACCGGGCCAGCGGCCCGCCCAGGGTCGCATTGTGGTGGGCGACGATCGCTTCCGCCGTCAGCAGCGGGGTGTCCATGCAGGTATGGGCATCGGCGACCAGTAGCGCCTGCAGGCCGAGTTCGGTCGCCACGCGGCAGGTGGTGTCGATGCAGTATTGGGTTTTCATGCCGGCGATGACCAGTTCGCGGATACCGGCCTGTACCAGCCGGGCCTGCAGGCCGGTGCCATGGAAGCAGCTGGGCCGGGTCTTGTCGAAGACCGTGTCGCGGTTTTCATCCACGTCCAGTGCCGGCAGCAGTTGCCACAGCGGACTGCCGGCCTCGATCGGGGAGCCGGGCGCGCCGGTGTGGCGGGCGGCGAAGACCGGTGCGCCGGCCTCGCGGGCAGCGTGGATCAGCCGGTTGATGTTCGCCAGCACGCGGTCGCCGTGCCATGGTCGTTCCGGGCCGTGAAACAGGCCGACCTGCATGTCGACGATCAGCAGTGCGCGCGGTGCGGGGTGGGCGGGATTCATGCCGTTTCTCCTGAGTGTGCCGGCACGGACGGAGAAACGATCAGGCCCCGTCCGGTGCGGGCGGGGCCTGTGGGACAGTGCGCGTTATCGTGCCGATACCGCTACCTCACGACCCGCCATAAGCGGTCGCGGTGGTAGTGAGAGTCTGCAGGATGCTGTTCATGCGCCAAACCTACCGGTGGGCAGGGCGGGTGTCAATGCCGGGGAGACGCCCCGGAACATGGCACCGCCCGGCTGGCTGTCATCTGCCCGGCTCAGAATGCCGGGATCACCGCACCCTTGTAGCGGCTCTGGATGAACTGCTTCACTTCCGGGCTGGCCAGGGCGGCGGCCAGTTTCCTGATGGCGTCACTGTTTCTGTTGTCGTCGCGGGCGACCAGCAGATTGGCGTACGGGGAGCGGGTCTCGACAAACAGCGCGTCGCGGGTCGGCACCAGTCTGGCTTCCAGTGCGTAGTTGGCGTTGATCAGCGCCAGATCGACCTGATCAAGCACGCGCGGCAGCGTGGCGGCTTCCAGCTCCCTGAACTTCAGGTGTTTCGGATTCGAGGTGATGCTCTTGACCGTCGCGGTAATGTTGTTCGGGTCTTTCAGCGCAATCACCTTGTTCTTGTCCAGCAGCAGCAGCGCGCGGCCGGCGTTGACCGGATCGTTCGGAATGGCGACGGTGGCGCCATCCGGAAGATCGCTGATGCGCTTGAACTTGCGCGAATAGGCGCCGAACGGCTCGATATGGATCGGCTTGCTGGCCGCCACCAGATGGGTGTTGCGGGTCTTGTTGAACTCGTCCAGGTACGGAATGTGCTGGAAGTAATTGGCATCGAGGCGTTTTTCCTCGACCTGCACATTGGGCTGCACGTAGTCGTTGAAGACCTTGATATCGAGATCGACCCCTTCCCGGGCCAGCGTCGGCTTGATGGCTTCGAGGATTTCGGCATGCGGGACGGCGGAGGCGGCGACGGTCAGCTTGACCGGTGCAGCGGCGAAGGACAGCGAGGCGGACAGCAGCGACAGCGCGGCAGTCAGAGTGGCAAGGCGTTTCATGTTCCGGGACTCCTGGGTCTGGTCGGTCCGGCCGGGGGCCGGATGGCAAATGGCGATGCGTCTCGTCAGCGGTGCCGACATCGGCAGGAAGCGTTGCGTGGCGTGATGGCGTCAGTCACGAAGAAGTCCTGTTGTCACAGTGGAAAGGGGGAAAATCGGCTACGGTGTCGGTACACCGTTGAACGCACTTTACGCCGCTCCCTTAAAACCGGAAAAACGATTAAATGGAAAACAAATAACAAAAAGTGCTTGGAGTGAACGCGTGATCGGGCGGGAAACCGGTCCGGCATCCCGTCGCTGCCAGCGGCGGGGCCGGGCGGACAGTCTGGAGAAGTAATGGGACGCAAGCGCAGCAAACCGGTCAGCATCTGGACCGCGTTGTCCGATGCCACAACCAGAAGCGCCACCCGCCTGCAGCGGGCGGTGGCGCGCAGCATGGTCAACGCCGCTGTCGAACAGGCCAATGCCGCCAGCCGGGCCGCGCGCAAGGCGCTGACCGGCGTGGCATCGCCCACCGCGACGCCGACCAGTCGCGGCAGCGGGCGCTGGGAAAGCGGCCAGGGGGGCCTGGGGCCGGCCCTGATGCGCCGCTACCTGGTCTTTGTGCCGGCCGGAGTGACGCCTTCGCGGCCGGCACCACTGCTGCTGTTGCTGCACGGCTGCAAGCAGGACGCCGCCAGCTTCGCGGCGACGACCCGGGCGGCGGCTCTGGCCCGGGCAGAACGCTGCATCGTCCTGCTGCCGGAGCAATCGCTGCACGCCAATCCGTATCGCTGCTGGAACTGGTTTCGCTCCGATACCCAGGTGGCGGGCGAGTCGGCCATCCTGATGGCGCTGACCGAGCAGGTCAGCCGGCGCTATCCGGTGCGACGCGAGCGGCGCTATGTCATGGGACTGTCGGCCGGCGCCAGCATGGCGCTGACCCTGGTCCTGCAGTTTCCGGAACGCTTTGCCGCCGTGGGTGCCCATTCCGGCGCGGTACCGCACAGCGCCAGCAATGCGCTGCAGGGCCGGCTGGCGATGCGCGGCGACCGCGAACCGGACCTGGCCAGCCTGCGCCTGCGGCTGGCGGGGGGGCGGTTGCCACCGCTGATCGTGCTGCACGGTGACGACGATGCCGTCGTGTCGATCGACAACGCTGCTGCGACGACTCAGCTGTGGCTGGACCTGCTGCCTGGCGAAATGCCGCAGCCCGGGCCGACGCGCACGCTGCAGCGCGGCGCGCGGCGTGCTTTTGCCCAGACTGACTGGATGCTGGGCAGCACCTGCCATGTGCGCCAGATCCGGATAGCGGGGCTGGGCCATGCCTGGAGTGGTGGCGCGGCACGGCAGGCATTTTCTGATCCGGGCGGACCTGATGCGCTGACACTGGCCTGGCGTTTCTTTGCGCCAGGGGTCAAGGCCGCCAGGCGTCGCTGACAGGCGGCTGAATCCGTGCTGGATGTTACCGCGCCGATTCGCCCCCCCCCGCTTTCTTTCCTTCAGAATTGAATGCGGAATTTAATCGGTTAAAGAATTTTCTTGAAAATAAACAAGCATTATTACGTGCCATGGCTGTGGTTTTGCAATGAAATTACAGCGTATTCCTCTTGAGTGATTGTTTCGCTGATGGTCAAGTGATCACTGCGTTTTTTGCCAGCTCATTTCGGGCAATTTTCATCAAAACATTTCGATGGCCAGCACGCTCCGTATTGGATTTGCGTGCCATGGCCATGCGGTTTCTGTCGGGTTTTCCTCCGATGGCGGACTGCGCTATTAATCTATGGAGGTTATTGTGAAGAATGCATCCACGGGATCCAGGGGCATCAGCGGGTCATCCGCGCGGAATGGTCATTGGCGTAAACCGCTTCATGCAAAACGGCGCCGCCGGCTGGACCGTTTCTGGCTCGGCGTGCTGGTCCGGCGACAGTCTGCACTGCAGTACCAGCAGTGGCGAAACGGCCGGGCGATGCCGGGCTGGTTGCGCTGGATGTTTGCCGCCGTACTCCGTGGCGGGCGTGCTGCACTGCTGACGGCCCTGGTCGGACAGGCTGCCATGGCCGGTCAGGGCAGCCGCGGCGACACGTCTGACATTCAGGTCGCAAAAGCCATGGCCTGCGGTACCGACCCGCTCACCGGGCAGCCACTTCCCTGCCTCCGCCAACTGGAGGAGAAGGCGGAAGGCGGCGGCATGAGCATGCCGTCGATAAGCACAATCGGGTATGCGCTGGCCGCAGGGGGGGGGATTGCGTTGCTGGTGTCGGCGGGCGGCGGGGGATCCTCATCGGATGACAAGCAGAAAACCTCGGGAGGAAAGGGCGCTGCGCCTGATACCCCGGTTGCAACATCGCAGGTAAAGGGCGTGGCCAGCGTTAACCCCAGCCGTAATCCGGGCGACGATACTGGCGGCGCGGGAGGAGTAAATCCGGGTGACGGTACTGGCGGCGCGGGAGGAGGCAATCTTGGCAGCGGTCCTGGCGGCTCAGTAGGCGGCAATCCGGGTGACGGTACTGGCGGCGCGGGAGGAGTAAATCCGGGTGACGGTACTGGCGGCGCGAGAGGAGTAAATCCGGGCAACGGTACTGGCGGCGCGGGAGGAGGAGTAAATCCGGGCGGCGGCTCTGGCGGCGCGGGAGGAGTAAATCCGGGCAACGGTACTGGCGGCGCGGGAGGAGTAAATCCGGGCGGCGGCTCTGGCGGCGCGGGAGGAGTAAATCCGGGCGGCGGTACAGGCGGCGCGGGGGGAGTAAATCCGGGCAACGGTACTGGCGGCGCGGGAGGAGTAAATCCTGGCAACGGTACTGGCGGCGCGGGAGGAGGAGTAAATCCTGGCAACGGTACTGGTGGCGCGGGAGGAGTAAATCCGGGTGACGGTACTGGCGGTGTGAGAGGAGTAAATCCGGGCGGCGGCTCTGGCGGCGCGGGAGGAGGAGTAAATCCGGGCGGCGGTTCTGGCGGCGCGGGAGGAGTGAATCCGGGCGGCGGCTCTGGCGGCGCGGGAGGAGTAAATCCGGGTGACGGTACTGGCGGCGCGGGAGGAGTAAATCCGGGCAACGGTACTGGCGGCGCGGGAGGAGTAAATCCGGGCAACGGTACTGGCGGCGCGGGAGGAGTAAATCCGGGTGACGGTACTGGCGGCGCGGGAGGAGTAAATCCGGGCGGCGGTTCTGGCGGCGCGGGAGGAGTAAATCCGGGCAGCGGTTCTGGCGGCGCGGGAGGAGTAAATCCGGGCAGCGGTACTGGCGGCACGGTTGGAGGAACCCCGGGTGGTAGCTTGACCGCTGCTGTATCCCCGACTGTCCTGCTCTCCGTCGCAAATGAGCAGACCCATATGCATGCTGGTCCGGAAAGCAATGTGAACCTGACCGTGCGGGGTGAATTGCACAATCTCGGCAGCGGGATCCTGAACATGGTCGGGGATGTGACCCCCTCCCGGGATTCGAATGCGCTTTATGGCGGGGTATTGCGAAATGACGGCGTCCTGAACCTGACGGCACGGCTGAATGTGCTGCAGCAGAGCGAAATGCTGAACCAGGCCGGTGGCAAAATCGCGCTGCAGGGACATGCTGCCTTCTTTCTCTCGCCGGGCAGTACCCTCGTCAACGATGGTGAGATCACGGCATCCGGGAATGACCAGAGCGCTCTGCGTTCGCCGGTGATATTGAGCATGGCCGGCGGCAGCGCCAGAAACGGATCCCGGGGAGGGAGCCGGCCGGTCGTCAATAACGGAAAGATAACTGCCAGTGGCGGTTTTGGCGTGGTCAGTGCGGAACATGGTTCGGTAAAACGCCAGTTCATCAACCGCGGGACCATCGATTTCACCGCCACGGACCACATGACTCGGGCGCTGAATGTGGCACCGTATGGCGACTACAATGACCTGATAAACGACCGTGGCGGCGTGATTACCGTAAGAGGCAACAATGCGGTCGCCATGAATAGCCATGGTGGATATTCGCACCTGATCAACCGCGGCACGATCAATCTGGGCGAGCCCGGCACGACCGATACCGGGATGGTGGCCATGCAGTTGTCCCTTCAGGGGTACAGGATGGAACCATCAGGCGAATGGGGAGGCGTGCCGGCGTCACTCAGCGCGGTTATCGTCAATGACTACGGTGGCCGGATCAATATCCATGCCAAAGACTCTTATGCATTCAACATTGAAGAGGGGGCCTCTCCGCACAAAACCGGGTACCTGCTCAATCGTGGTCAAGTCGATGTGGCATGCGGTGACATGGGCCGTTGCGGATTCTTCAAGACCGAGCATACCCGGCTGCATGACCTGAGCGGCCGGGTGCAGGATTCGCAATTCTCTTATGCGCTGCCGGCCACGCTGCCGCAGCCGCAGTCACAGGTGCAGGTCCGGTTGCCCGTCGGCAAGGCGCGTCTGCACACCAATACCGGGATCCTGCGGGGCATCACGCTGGAGGCAAAGGGCAACGTGCACAACACGGCCAGTGGCGCCGTGGTGCTGGAGGGAGAAGATCGCAGCTGGTACCACGCCATGCTCCGCAACGACGGCACCCTGAATGTGGCCACCCGGCTGACCGGATCGGAGGGGAGCGATCTGATCAACAGCAAGGGCGGGCTGATGCAGTTCTATGGCGACGGCGTCATGGTGCTGTCGCCCGGTGCTTCGTTCCGCAATGACGGCACGATTGTTGCGCATGAGTTGGCCGACACCAACAGCGAGCGTCATCTGCTGACGTTGCACAATGTGCAGCAGGGCAATGACCGGACAAGCGAAATCATCAATGGCGGCAAACTGATTGCCCGTGACGGCTACGGCGTACTGAGTGTGCGCAGTGCCAGGCCGGAGTTGCTGCGGACCTTCATCAATCGCGGCCGGATCGAGTTCACTGCCGGGAACGGCAGGACGCGTGCATTGCATATCGAGCAGTTCGGCAATCACAACACGCTGGTCAACGATGTCGGCGGCGAGATTACCGTGCGCGGCAACCACGCCGTTGCCATGAGCAGTCATGCCGAATACTCCAGGCTGATCAACCGCGGCGTGATCAATCTGGGCGATCCGGGAACCAACGATACCGGCATGGTCGCGATGGAGCTGGGACGCTGGGGGGAGGGGGCGCCCGACCAGCGCCCGCGAACAGCCTTGCTGGTCAACGATCATGCCGGCGTGATCAACATTCATGCAAAGAACTCATCCGCATTCCGGATAGAAAACGACAGCCGTGATCTCGGTTATCTGCTCAATTTCGGCAAGGTGCGCTCGCTTTGCGGTGACAACAGTTGCAGGAAATTCCACAACCCGTACAGCACGGCCCGGGAGCGGACCCTTTCTCCTGAAGGGCGGGCCTTCTCCTACGCGGTGCCGCTGGTGGTCGCCGAGGGCAGCAGCCACGTCCACGACGGCACGAGCCTGAATGCCCTGCTGAGGGCAAAAGGACTGCTGGTAAACAATGCCGATGCCACGCTGACGCTGGTCGGGGAGGAAAGCAGCCGCTTCAGCAGCGGGCTGCACAATCGCGGCCGGCTGGAGGTATCGGCGACAGCGCTGCTGGCCGAGAGCAATGGTAACCTGGTCAACTTCGAAAACGGCGATATCCGTTTCTCCGGTGCCGGGCACATGAAGATGGTGTTCAACAGCAAATTCATGAATTACGGCAAGATCACCGCTGAATCCTTCAACCCCGAACAGGGGCAGCGCGAGATGGTGAACATGGTGACGGCCGGGCCATCCGACAAGGGCGAGCGGATTCACCGCAATCTGGGGACGCTGATTGCCCGCGGCGGTTACTCCGTGCTCGGGCTCGGGGCGGCGGGGAAGAATGCACGGCGCAGCTTCATCAACCACGGCACCATCGATTTCACGGCCGAGGGCGGCGTCAGGCGGGCACTGCGGATCGAGTCGTACGGCGAATACAACGATATCGTCAACGACGTGGGGGGCTCGATCACCGTGCGCGGCAACGGTGCCGTTGCCATGAGCAGCCATGGCGAGAATTCGCGGCTGGTCAACCGTGGCACGATCAACCTGGGCGAGCCCGGTACGCAGGATACCGGCATGGTGGCGCTGGAAATTGGCGCCTGGGCTGCGCGGCACCGGCCCGGCCAGCCCGATCCCGCAACGAGGACGTCGGTCCTGCTCAACGACGACAGCGGGGTCATCAATATCCATGCGAAAAATTCGCACGCATTCCTCATTGCCGATGACACCAGGACCCGCGCCTATCTGCTGAACCGCGGCCGGGTGGAACGGCTCTGCGGAAACAGCAGTTGCAGTCACTTCAAGGATACGCATACCAGCTCACTTGACCGGACTGCCTGGCAAGTGCAGGGGCTCGAGTACGACTATGTGCCGCCGCCGCTGCAGGCACTGCCCGACCCGACGCAGCCGCCGGCATCGCTGATTGTCCCGGCCCGCCAGAACTATACCCATACCGGAACCCGCAGCGTCATGCTGGCAGCGGAAGGGGACGTGACGAACAGCGCTGGCGCCACGCTGTCACTGGCCGGGCCGGAGCCGAGCTATTTCCTCTCGCAGCTGCACAATCACGGGACACTGGCGGCGACGTTGCCATTGAGGGGAATAGGAAATGCCGCACTGACCAACTTCGAGGGTGCCACCTTCAACCTGTCCGGCAAGGGGCGAATCGAACTGTCGTTCCGCAGCGAGTTCAGCAATCGTGGCACGGTGCTGGCCGAACGGCCCGAGGCCGGTGCCATCGAGCCGGTGATGCTGTCGCTGGACCTCGGCGTCCGGGAGAACGACCCCGATATGCAGCTCGCCAACCACGGAAAGCTGGTCGCCCGCGACGGCTATCGGGTGCTGGCTGCCAGGGGAAGCATGGGACGGCGCAGTTTTCTGAACTACGGCAGCATTGATTTTACTGCGGCCCGCGGGACGACGCGTGCGCTGCAGATCGGGTCCTTTGGCGACAACAATACCCTGATCAATGCGGCGGGCGGCGAGATTACCGTCCGCGGCAACGGTGCCGTCGCCATGAGCAGCCATGGCGAAAACACGCGGCTGATCAATCGCGGAACGATCAATCTGGGCGAAGCCGGGACGACCGATACCGGCATGATCGCGATGGAACTCGGGCAGCGGGGGCCCTCGGCAAATGGCGAGCCCGGCCGACCGGCGCGCAAGGCCGCCATCGTCAATGATCACACTGGCATTATCAATATCCACGCCAGGAACTCCCATGCTTTCAGCATTGCCGGGGGCAACGGGGACGCAATCGGCTTCCTGGTCAATCGCGGGAAGGTCCATGCACAGTGTGGCGACGAAAGTTGCGGGACGTTCGGGGATGAGTCTACCAGGGCGCAGGACCGGACCGGCCAGAACGAAGAACGCCTGCTCGGCGGCGGTGACGCACTCTCTTCGGCCTCGTTGCGCGGTTATGTGGCGATGACCAGGCCGGACGGGCGGATCGGCACGCTGGACGGGGATGCCCTGAATCTTGACGAAGTCAGGGTCGACACCAGCTTTACCCTTGGTTCGGCGGCCACGCGCATGGATTTTGCCAGGCTGGCGCGAGCCGGTTACATCGAAGGCGTCGACGGCATCCGCTCGATGACGGATGCCTGGCGCGCCGTCGGCTGGCGGGATGCCAGTGGCGATGTCGGTGTCACCATGATCAAGAACGATTACCGCGATCTGGTGGATGACGCGTCGTTGCGCCGGGTGGCCGGGGCGCTGCAGCAGGGCTACGACGCGGGCGCGCTGTTCCGCAGCCTGGAACTGATGCATCGCAAGGATATCGCCCAGGCGATCCGGCAGCTGTCCGGTGCCGGCATCCAGCAGGCACTGCGTCCGGTGCAGGTGCTGGAACGCCGTTTTGCACGTCTGGCCGATGATGCGGCGGTCGATCTGGGCTCCGGCTTCGGCTTCAACCTGCTCAGCCGTGGCCAGCGCGGCACGCAGCTTGGCGCCTCGTCCTATGACATGGTTGCGCTGCAACAGCGCTTCGACATCGCCGGCCACGGGCAGGTGGCCGTGCGTTACGGGATCGCCCGGGTGAAGCCGGACGGGACGGACGACACCGGCCTCAGCGGCAGCAGCCAGTTGCTGAGCGTGAGTCATCAGCAGCCGCTGTCAGCCAGCGGGGGGAAGGACGGACCGCTGCTGGAAAGCGAGTTTCGCTATGCACTGCACCAGGTCAGCACCCGGCGCACGGTACGCTACGGCCAGGACGAGCTGCAGGTTCCCGAGCAGGAGCGGGTCGTGGTCGATGCCCGGCCGCGTGCCGACCAGCGTCGCGACCACTTTACTGGCCAGGTGCTGCGGGTTGCCAGACCGTGGGTCTCGGCGAGCGGCTGGGCGCTGACGCCGCTGGCCGGTCTGAAACTGCACCATTCCCGCGATGCGGCGCTGAACGAGCGGGACGGTGGCATCGCTGCCCTGAAAATCGCTGCCCGGCGGGAAACGGCGCTGGAGGGGGTCGTCGGATTGCGGCTCGACCATGACGGCAGGCAGAGCGGCCGCGGCTGGCTGGCGGGCTTCGAGGTCAAGGGCCGGCCGACGTTGTATCGACGGGCCGGTACGCGCGATGCGCAGTTCACTGCCGCACCGGGACAGCGTTTTGCACTGGAAGAGGGGCCGAGGGGCAGATTCAGCTACGACAGCCGCCTGAGCCTCAGTCATCACGGGCGGGGGACGCGATTCACCCTCGGTGCGTATCTGAGCCGGGATGACGGCCTGCCGGACCGGGGGGTGATGGCGAACTGGCTGCGGCAGTTCTAGGCATCATGCGGAAATGGGCACCGATGGCCGGCGTGGCATCGGTGCCCGCTGCCTTGCTCAGGCCACTTCGACGATCAGCAGGGTATTGGTGCTGCCCGGCTGGCCCATCGATTCGCCGAGCGTGACCAGCAGCCGGTCACCATGGCCGACGACGCCCAGCTCGCGCAGTGCGCGTTCGGCCTGGGCAACCGCTTCTTCGCGCGTGCTGGCATTGTTCACCGTTTTTACCGGATAGACGCCACGGAAAATGCATACCTTGCGGCGGGTCGATTCTTCCGGCGTGACCGCATAGATGGGCACGCCGCCGTCGACCCGGCTCATCCACAGTGCGGTCGAGCCGGACTGGGTCAGCGCGGCGATGGCACGGGCGCCTATGTGGCCGGCGGTAAACAGCGCGGCCATGGCGATTGACTGATCGACGCGGGTTTGCGGCCGGTCGAGCAGTTCCTTGTCGAAGGTGTTCACGGACGAGGTCTCGGCCGCGACGCAGATCCGGGCCACCGCCTCGACCGTCTCTACCGGATACCGGCCGGTGGCGCTTTCCGCCGACAGCATTACGGCATCAGTACCGTCGAGCACGGCATTGGCGACATCGGACACTTCGGCCCGGGTTGGAATCGGCGCCGAGATCATCGATTCCATCATCTGGGTGGCGGTGATGACAAAGCGGTTGTGCTGGCGCGCCTCGCGAATCATGCGTTTTTGCAGGGCTGGCACCGCCGCGTCGCCGACCTCGACGCCGAGGTCGCCGCGCGCGACCATGATGCCGTCGGAGGCGAGCAGGATCTCGTCCAGATTGGCAATGGCCTCGCAGCGCTCGATCTTGGCCACCAGCATGCTGCT
Source organism: Microvirgula sp. AG722 (assembly GCF_003269145.1). NCBI lineage: Bacteria > Pseudomonadati > Pseudomonadota > Betaproteobacteria > Neisseriales > Aquaspirillaceae > Microvirgula > Microvirgula sp. AG722. The sequence continues at coordinate 213,622 of NZ_QLTJ01000005.1, forward strand.
GCCGCCGGCTGCCGCGACCAGCGCCCGCGCCTCGTGCATGTCGGCAGCCGTCTTCGGGAACGATACCGCAATATAGTCGGCGCCGAGTGCGACGGCAGTCTGCAGATCCTGGCGGTCCTTGCCGGTCAGTGCCGGTGCGGACAGGCCGCCTCCCTGGCGGTTGATGCCCTTGTTGTTCGACAGCGTGCCGCCGACGCGGACACGGGTATGAATTTCCCCGCCGGTCACCCGCTCGACATCGAGCACGATGCGACCGTCGTCGAGCAGCAGCACGGCGCCGGCTTCGACATCGCGCGGCAGATCCCTGTAGTCGAGGCCGACCCGGCCGGCGTTACCCAGCGTGCAGGCGGCATCGAGAACGAACGGGTCGCCGGGGTGCAGCTGGACGGCACCGTCGGCAAAGGCGCCGACACGGATCTTCGGACCCTGCAGGTCGGCCAGAATGCCGACCGATACACCGAGTCGATCGGCCGTTTCGCGTACCAGCCCGGCGCGGGCGATATGGTCGGCCGCGCTGCCATGGGAAAAATTGAGCCGGACGACGTTCACGCCGGCAACGATCAGCCGTTCCAGCGTGTGCGGATCGCTGCTGGCCGGGCCGAGCGTGGCGACAATCTTGGTGCCTCTGGACATGCGGGTCTCCGGTGAGGGGTCAGCCGCCACGACCGGCATGCCCCAGCCGTTGGCCGATGGCGAGGGTCGCGGCGATATTGCGGGCGGTGAGACGCAGGTTGTCGGCGGCATCGCGCAGGGCTTCGGCGGTCGAGCAGGCCTGGTACAGCACGCTGAACACGGCATCGATGCCGTGGGCGTGGACCACTTCCGCATCCGCCGTCAGGCAGCCGGCAATGCCGATGACCGGGACATGGTGCCGCTTGGCGACCCGGGCGACGCCGATCGGGGTCTTGCCATGAATGGTCTGGCTGTCGATGCGGCCTTCACCGGTGATGACCAGGTCGGCATCGCGCACCACGGCGTCGAGTCCGACCGCTTCCATCACGATTTCGATGCCCGGCAGCAGCCGCGCGCCGAGGAAGGCCAGCAGCGCGGCACCGGTGCCACCGGCGGCACCGGCGCCGGCCACGCCATCCACCTGCACGCCGAGATCGCGTTCGATCAGGGTGGCAAAGTGCTTCAGATTGGCATCCAGCTGGCGGACCATTTCCGGTGTCGCGCCTTTTTGCGGGCCAAACACGTGCGAGGCGCCGTCCGGACCGGTCAGTGGATTGTCGACATCGCAGGCGACGTCGATGCGGCAGTCTGCCAGCCGCGGGTCGAGGTCGCCGGCATCAATGCGGACCAGCCGTGCCAGTGCACCGCCGCCCGGGCCGATTTCGCGGCCATGCTCGTCGAGCAGGCGCACGCCCAGCGCCTGCAGCATGCCGGCGCCGCCATCATTGGTAGCGCTGCCGCCGATGCCGACGATAAAGCGCCGCGCCCCGGCATCCAGTGCCGAGCTGATCAGCTCGCCGGTGCCATAGGTCGTGGTCTGCAGCGGATTGCGCGAGCCGGGGGGCACCAGCGCCAGCCCGCTGGCCGTGGCCATCTCGACGATGGCGGTTGCACCGTCGCCGCTGAGCCCGTAGCAGGCCTGGACGGTATCGCCCTGCGGACCGGTAACGGCCAGATCGATACGGCGGCCGCCGGTGGTGGCGACCAGCGCTTCCATCGTGCCTTCGCCGCCATCGGCGACCGGCAGCTTGACGAACTCGGCGTCTGGCCAGACTTCGCGCATGCTGTTCTCTATCGTGGTGGCGACTTCGAGCGCGGTCAGGCTTTCCTTGAACGAGTCGGGGGCAATGACGATTTTCATGGCACGTTTTCTCAGAAGACCTTGAAGACGCCGAACAGCAGGGTCGACACGATGGTGATGACCAGACCGATGGCCGTTTCGTACGGAATCAGCTTCAGGCGTTCCTTCATGCTCATGTTCACGGCACCGCCGGTGGCGTGGAAGAAGCTGCCGTGCGGCATGTGGTCGAAGACCGTGGCGCCGCTGTGAATCATGGCCGCGGCGGCAAGCGCCGGTACGCCCAGTTCCAGCAGTGTACTGCCGAACACCTGCGAGGCAACGGCGGTGCCGGCGGTGGTCGAGGCGGTTGCCAGCGACATCAGCGCGCCGGACACCGGCGCCAGCAGGTACGGGGCCATGCCGGACGCCTGCAGACCGTCGATCAGCAGCGTCTTGAGCGCCGACGAGCCGATAATGCCGGCCAGGGTGCCGGTGCCGAGCAGCATGATCGCCACCGGCGCCATGCGGCCGAGGCCGGCGATCGCATACTGGTTGCTGTGACGCAGCTTGCCCATGGCCAGCGCGCCGAGCAGGCCGCCGAGCGGCAGGGCAATCAGCGGGTCGATCTTGATGTCGGCGAGCGGGCGCAGGGCCAGCAGGGCGATGGCGACCAGCGGCGCGACCATGGCCGGGCCGAAGCCGGGCAGGGCTGCATGCTCGTGGGAGATCAGCTCTTCCGGCGCCACCTTGCTGCCGCGCTGAACCAGGCGCTTGGCAATCAGATACGTCACGATCAGGCCGAAAATCCCCGGCACGATACCGGCGGTCATGATGCTGGTCAGCGGCAGGTGGAACGCGTCGGCCGCCGCGATGGCGTTCGGGTTCGGACTCATTACGTTGCCGGCCTTGCCGCCCCCGATCATGGCGATGAGGATGGCCATTTTCGACAGGTCGGCCCGGCTGGCGATCGCCAGCGCGATCGGTGCCACGGTAATGACGGCAACGTCGATGAACACGCCGACCGCGGTCAGCAGCAGGGTGGCCAGCGCCAGCGCCAGCAGGGCGCGGGTTTCGCCGAGGCGCTTGACGATGGTCTCGGCAATGGTCGATGCAGCGCCGGATTCGATCAGCACGCCGGCCAGCACACCGGCGGCAAGAATGCGCAGCACCGCCGGGATGATGCCCTTGGCACCACCCATCATCAGATCGACCGTCTGCGACATGTCGATGCCGCCGGCGAGGCCACCGACCAGGGCGCCGACCATCATGCCGTAAGCCGGCGGGACCTTCTTCAGAATCAGTACGATGGCGACGACCAGTGCCGCCAGCGCGCCCAGTGTGGATACCTCGACCATGCCGCTCCTTGCATGCCCGTAACGGGCGATTTCGGAAAGCGGCAAGGGTAACGATGCCGTCATTTTCCGGCCTCGTGCGAATGCCCGTAAAACCGGAGATGAAAACAGAATTTATTAGGCGTTTTTACAAATTGCCTGCGGGCGGGCACCGGCATGCAGCTGCAGCGCCACATACAGCAGCAGCCGGTCGTCGAGCCGGCCAGGGTCCAGTTCGCACAAGGCACCGATTCGTTGCAGCCGGTAATCGAGGGTATTGCGATGGATGTGCAGTGCACGGGCCGCCGCGCCCGGCTGCGCATCGTGGGCCAGCCACACCGTCAGCGTGCGCTGCAGCAGCCCGTGCGGATCGTGCTCGGCCAGTGTCCGCAGCGGGCGTCGCAATTCGTCGGCCTGCCAGCCGTCGCGCAGGCTGTCCAGCAGCACGGGCAGCATCAGGTCCTGATAGAAATAGGCCCGCTCGTCAGGCGCTCGCCGGCGGCCGACATCCAGTGTCGACAGCGCCGTGCGGTAGGAGCGGGCAATGCCGCCCGGGCCGGGGAAATACTGTCCCAGTGCAATACGCACCCCCAGTTCGCTGCCATCGCGCATGCGCGACAGCAGACGGTGCACGCGTTCGCGGTGCGCATCGGCATTCCAGCCGTCGGCGCGGACCTCGACCGGCTTCAGCACCACAATCTCGTTCAGCGATACCGTGGCGATCAGGTTGTCGCGTTCCGGCGTGGTCAGCAGCACCTGCAGCTGCTGCAGCTCCGCCAGCGTGGCATCGACCCCGAGCGTATGGCTGTCGACCTCGATCACCGCGACCACGCGCGGCTGGTCCAGATCCAGCCCGAGCCGCTGGGCCCAGTCTGTCAGTCCCGGGCTCAGCGTGTCGTTGCGGATCAGGTTCAGCAGCAATTCCTCGCGCTGGCGGGTGTCCCGGGCAATCAGCCGTGTCAGTCGCGACTGCTCCAGCATCATCTCGGCCGTCATTCGCACCAGCTCGCCGAAATGGCGGACCTGGTCGGGCTGACCGGTCAGTCCGACCACGCCAACGATGGTGCCATCGCTGCGCAGCGGCAGATTGATACCGGGCCGGGCCTGATACAGGCGGCTGGCCATGGCTTCGTCGATCTCGACCGTGCGTGCCTGGGACAGGGCCAGCAAGGCACCGTCGTGCATCTGCCCGAGCCGCGAGGCGTCGCCGCTGCCGATAATGGTGCCGTGGGCGTCCATCACATTGACGTTGCAGTCGAGAATGCACATTGTGCGGTCGACGATGGTCTGGGCGAGCGGGGCGTCGATGGGAATCATGGCGGGCAATGCAGGGCAGGGACAAACATTATCGCCAATTCCCGGCCGGAGCGGGGTGTCTATTCTTCGGGCAGATCGGCACTGCGGTTGGCATCATACTCGCTGGCCCCCAGGTCGAACGTCAGTCCGTAGGCATTCTGGCCCCGGATATGGAAATTGTAATAGCGGTAAAAAACACGTGTCTCGGTGGTCGCTATCCCGTACGTAACGTACTGATGGCCTTCCACGACCGGTGTGCCATGCGGACCATTAAGGCAGGGGTGGACATTTGCTTCGCCTTGCGCATTGACTTCAGTAATGAACATGGTCTCCCCGTCGACAAGATGATAGAGAATAAAAAAGGGGGGGTCGGTTCTGTTGGTCTGGTGCTGGTCGATTTGCAGGTGTCCATCGACATAGATATTGGCAGAATAGAGCGTGCCGGTTTTGCTGCTGACGGTCGTCCATATTTTTCTCCCTGTTGCATCGTAGTAATAAAAAGCAGAAGTATCGACATCGTTGTATTTGTCGGCCATGTAGCTGATGTTTTTTGAATCTTCATAATGGTAATGTTTTTCCGATGTGCCATTGGCTGTTTGATAGATCTGGCTTGTGGTATTGCCCTCGGAATCGTATTTGAAATCTATTTTTTCTGGGGTATTTGAATTTCCGCTGATTGCCGAGTTGTCGATTTTTACCAGGTTTGTTTTGTTTTCATACGCGTAGCGTGAAAGCAGGCTGCCCTGGCTGAGCTCGCTGTTGATGGTTGAAATATTTCCCAGTCTGTCCCGCATGAAGGATTGTTTCAGAACCGTGTCACCATACTCATTGCGATACGTGACATTCCCGTTTCTCTTCCAGGACAGCAAGGCGCCCCTGTCATTATATGTATAGCTCTCATCCCATTGATACGCATGCTGTGCCTGAAACGTGTACGAAACCTTTTTGAGTTTCCGGTGTGGGGTATATGATATTTTGCATCCGAATACGTAATGTGAAAACAAATAATGGGAACGGCTTTTTTCATCATTGTATTGATTGTAAGTCTGGTTTTGTTTTATGTGCCTGAAATTGTTGTAAATTGTCATGGCGTAATTGTCTATCTGGGTCAGATTGCCCGTCGATTTTGACCGGTGAAGATAGGAGGCGCTGAGTATTTTGTTCGTGTGGTTTGTATCGCTCGACAGGTAGCGGATGATTTTTCCCCGCCCGCAATCATCGTACACATACTGCTTTTTTATGGTGGTGCTTTCGCTGTTGAACTGGACTGAAATTTCGACAGGCTTGCCGCGCACTGTGCTGGTGATTGTGGTTTTGTATTTGCCGAGATCGCTACTGTCCCAGGCGGCAGCATCTTCACAGAGATGGTCAAATGCGTCGTAACTCAGTGTGCGGGAATACGTGTAAGCTCGCCGCACCGTTTTTTCCCCCATCAACCGCCCGGAATCCGGCGCGTAGCTGAACGACATGATGGCAAGGGGGATGGCAACGCTGTTTTCGATGGCTTCTCTTGTAATGCTTTCGAATACAGGGTGATATTTATATGCCCATTGCCGGCCTCCGGTAATCGAGACCAGAGCGGGTCGGGAGAAGACGGACGATCCGCTGTAGTCGTATCGGGTCTTGACGCCATTGATGGTGGTCGATATTTCCCTGTCGAGACCATCATGACTTTTTTCTCCCATGACCGTACCGTCTACATCGATGACGGAAACCAGGGGGGCGGCGCTGTGCGGGGCGTAAAAAAAAGATTGTTTGCCGCTTGCGCTGCCGTTCTTGACGATTAGCCGATCAAAGGCATCGTATTCATATGTAAAAGTTTCTTGCCCGCTGAGCGTGGACTTGCTTTCGCGCATGAACGGATCGTAACTGAACTCCTGGGCAGTATCCGGTTTTTTTCTGGCGTGGCTCGCATAAGTTTCCTGCAGGAATAGCTGATCGATTGCATTATAGTAGGACAGGGTCGTGCTGCCGCCAGGGTAATATGTAACAGCAATCGATGCAGGGTAGTCATTTCTGCTATGGGCATCATAAACGTAGGAAATAGTGCTGGTATCTGGATTTTGCCTGGAAACAGGTTCGCCATAAACATTCCATTCAAATTTTGTCGTTTGCGTTATGTCGGGGGGAATGATTATTTTTGACGTGGTCTGCTGAATATAGTCGTATTCATTTTCCGTGATGACCTGATCCAGGTCATTGTAGGCATAACTGCAGATCTTGTAACTCATGCCCGCATGGGTCGAAGAGGCTGGCAGGGTCCAGAACACTTCTGATGGATTGCCCAGATCGTCGGTTACGGTGACTTCCGTAAACTGGCTGGATGTTTTTTTAGTCAGGCTCCGGTTGGACATGGGCTGGAAAGTGGCCAGTGTGGTGATTTCGTTTTCTGTTCCTTTTGCACGAGTGCTCCTGGTGACGCGGCCTTGTGCATCATATTCGAAACACGAAACAATGCCGTTGGTGTCGATAACGGACAAGGTCTCTGCAGTAATGAATGCTTGGGTCAGCGATTCCGTTTTCTTTACCGTGCTGCTATCGTAGCCGGTCGTTTCCTTGGCGATGGTGCTTGTGCTGTCAGCGCTACTTTCCGTATAGGTAAAGCAGGTTGTAGTCGGCAAGTAGGAAGGCGGGGTGTTGGGGGCCGTTATCCTGGCCATGCTTGACGTGATCTGCGTGGGCCGCCCTGCATTATCATACAGATAGGCCGTTTTCTTCAGTGCCGTCAGACGCGTGACGGGAGGGAGTGCAGGCTGCATGAAGTACTGCTCTTCATTGATCTGAACCAGGTTGGTGTCCTGCATCTGGCTATAGGTGTATTGCCATATTTTTTTCGGAACGGCATCTGCATTGCTTCCGGAGGAAATAACCTGGTTTTTCAGATATTTTACAAACCCATAAAGGTCTGCCGGGCAGAGAATGGTGCCGTCTTCGGTCATTTCTCCTGCCGCCGGATAATAAGTATTCCATTCCGTCATGCCGGACGGCGGGCAGACCCTGGTCAGGTTTTCATAATCGTCGTACTCGCGTACCGTGGACTGGCTGGTCTGCCTGCTTGTCTGGCCCGTTTGCGTCGTGCAGGTTTGCTCGTCTTTTGTATACAGCGTGAAAGCGGGCGGCTGGGCATCAATGCCGGCATTCGGGGTCAGCGGGTAGGTATAGGCATGGTCCTTGATCCGGAGCGGGGAAGGGCCGCGGGGTGTGCTGTGGACCAGCAGATAGAACTTGTTGTAGGTTCGGGTCGTGACCAGGGCGGGGCGGGCAGGATCACCAATGGTTTCTGTGGTTTGATAGGAAAAACTGTCCGGCAGCCCTTCCAGGTTGTCGGTGCTGTCATTCCATATTGTTACATCAGGATAACCAAGATAATTTTTTTCACCATACTGATAAGTGATCGTACGGTTTTTTGCCGGCTGGCCTATGCGGGAGCAAATGCTGCGCGTGATCGATGAGGTGGCCGGCACGGCTTTTCCCAGGCCGTCTGGCGAAGGCAGGGTGAGATAGCGGACGGTATCCCGCTGGCAGTAATCGACAAAAGATTGCCAGGAGTCTATGCGCAGAAAGGACGTATTGTGCGTGCCGTAGGCGATGCTGTACAACAGGCTCGACGAGGTGGCAGTTGTCTGTTTGACCCGCTCCAGACGCGGGATGCCGGACTGGTTGCAGTAAAACGTCAGTACGCTGCGTGCGGTGGTGACAACGTGGTTCCTGAAATTGCTGGCAGCACCCGGGGGGGCGGTGCTGCTGAGGGCAGTGGAAAGCAGAACCGTGCCGTCATTGTCGGTCATTTTAAATGAATTATCCGAAGACCAGCTGATGTTGACTTGTTTTCCATTGGCGGATTTTATGACTGTCGTTTTGCCATTTTCAATGGTCTCTGTTGTGCCGTTTTTGTAAACCAGCGTGTAGGTCGTATCGGTATCCTTGAAAATCTGGAAGGTGTTTGTTCGTTTGTATTTAAGAATGCTCTCTTCTTCGCTGCCCGCTTGCAGGCGATATCTGTGCCCGTCTGCCAGTACCAGCGTATCGATGGCAGGCTGTGTATTGTCTGACGGCTGCTCGGTGTCGATATGTGTCAGATTCAACTCCCAGCCAGTACCAAACCCATAATCAATAGGGTTGAAAAGGTTGAATCGCAGCGCCAGCGTGAAGGTGGGTCCGAGCAGACGATTGGCAGACAGGCTGGCAATGGGGATGTGCCGGATATATATTCCTGTTGCTGGGTCGACGCCTTCTTGTTCCCAATCTGTCAGATTGAATGCATTGGAATAAAAAAGCATGGCAGTGCTTTCCTGTTTTCGCTTCCAGGCTCAGGGCATGAGGTTGAAATTTGCCATGGAATGTTGAAGCGATGATGCCGGAGAGGTTTGCGCTGTGTAGTACAGGCTTTCCATGGATACTTGCGTGGTGGGTGCTGTTTTCGGCATGGTCAATTTTCTCACCAGGCCCAGGTTGGGGGTGGACTGCGAGATGACAACCCGGGGAAGCTGAAGAGTACGGGGCAATGGCGCAGACAGCGTGCGGGCTATCTGTGTGCTGCCATGTGTTGCCATGCCGGCAATGGATTGTCGTGACGGGCTGCCGAACAATAATTTTCTGGAAAAAGACACGAGCGCCTTCATGCCGAGAAACGCCTCTTTCAGCATTAGTGGTGCGCTCATCAGGGCGCCGACAAGAAAGAACACATTTGCCATGTCTCCCAACTCTGTCGCCAGGCCCGGGTCGGTGTCCAGGTAGCTGCCTGAGGCGATTTGCAGTGCCGCCCCTGTCGATACCATGAAGCCGGTCATGACGCCCAGCAGAATGGTCAGCCACCCGCCCGATGCCAGGCTGGCCACAATACTCAGCACGCCGATAATCAGACCGATGCTGCCTCCCGCTATGGACAGGCTGGCACTGGCGCTCAGGCGACGAACCCTGACAGTGGGAGCGTAGCCGGACGGGTCGCCAAGATTGACCGGGTCGCCAAAGCAATAAGCATAAGGATTGAGGCCGCCGACGGAAAACGGGCTGTAGGGGTCCGGTGTCAGAAAGCGTTGAATGCCCGGATCGTAGCTGCGTACGCCGCTGCCGAGCGGGTACAACTGGCTGCGCGGGCCGATCCAGTCGATATGCTCGCCGTTCATGCCGACTCGCGGGCGGGAGGCGTCGCTTTCCTGGCGGGGGGCGGAGACCTGCGGCGGCGGGGCATGGCGGGCACTGTCGTTTTCATCTGCCGCGACGCAGTACCAGGGACGATAGCCGTGTGTACGGGCGCTGCCGTTGCCATGCCGGACCAGCACCGGCTTCCGTGTGGCATCCCGATAGTGCTGCGCAAACGGCAGCGGCGGCGCCTCGCGTGCCGGCCGGCTGCGGTCCACGCAGTAGCCCGGATACTGCAGCAGCGCCAGCCCGCCCGCGCTGCACTCGTCTCCCGCCGCCACCTGCCAGCGCACCGCCAGCGGTCCGCTGACCGCTTCCCCGCTTTCGTCGTAGACAAAGTCGCCGTTTTCGCTCAGCCGGTAGCCGTCTCCCGGTTCGACCAGTTGCACCGTCCGCCACGCCCGGTCGTGCCCGTCCCGGTAATCCATCCGCTGCCGGATCTGCCGCGCCGGATCCGTGCTCACCCGGTCGGCGCTCAGTACCAGCCGGTGCGCCGGCAGCCGGCTGTCGATCTCGCCGATCCAGCTGCCCGCAGCGTAAATCACCACTTCGGCCATGCCCTGCAGCGCGTCGCTGGCCGAGACGCTGGCCTGTTCCGGCGTCAGGCCACCCGGCAGGTAGCTCGCCAC